>JANMSY010000620.1:0-11069 GCA_031389865.1 Anaerolineales bacterium
GTGGTGCGAAACTGGCACACGGGCTTGCCCAAATCCTTTCTCCTGAAGAACTCACGATTATTGTCAACACAGGCGATGATTTTGAGCATTATGGCTTATATATCTGTCCCGATTTGGACACGGTTTGTTATACACTGGCGGGACTCGCAAACCCTGAAACACGCTGGGGACGAATCAATGAAACGTGGAATGTGATCGGCAATGCTTCAAAACTGGGAGGGCCAGGTTGGTTTAACTTGGGTGACCAGGACTTGGGCACCCATCTCGAAAGGACGCGGCGACTGAAAGAGGGCCAATGTCTCAGTGAGATCACCCGTGACTTCTGCAAGGCGTGGGGAATCGGACACACTGTCCTGCCGATGTCTGACCAGCAGGTCAGGACAATCGTTGACACCGATGAAGGCGAGCTGGCGTTCCAGGAATATTTTGTTCATCGCAGATGTGAACCGCGAGTCAAAGGCTTTCGCTTCGATGGGGCTGATAAAGCGGAAGCAGCTGGCCGGGTGCGTGAAACGCTCCAATCCGCTGATGCAGTCGTCATTTGCCCGTCGAATCCATGGGTGAGCATTGATCCCATCCTTAAAGTTATTCCAAAAATAGAAAAGCCTGTCGTTGCAGTTTCTCCCATCATCGGCGGCCAAACCGTTAAGGGCCCTGCGGCAAAAATGTATCGTGAACTTGGGATCGAGCCTTCTGCATTGGCCGTTGCAAATCATTATCGTGGTTTTGCAACTGGTTTTGTGTTGGATCAAATTGATCAGCGACTGGAAGGAGATATCATGAGTTTGGGTATGCAAACACTTGTAACAAATACATTGATGAACAGTCTTGAATATAGAAGCCGACTGGCTGAAGATGTGTTAAACTTTCTTGGAAATAAATTATGACACTTTGGGCAATTGTTCCTGTAAAGCCTTTGCGGCGCGGCAAATCGCGCCTGGCGGGAGCGTTATCGGAAGATGAACGGACAGAGCTCAACCGCACACTCTTACAACATACATTGAAAACCCTTTCCGAATTGAAGGAATTGGAACAGGTGCTGGTCATCAGCCGCGATCCTCAGGCGTTGACCATCGCGCGAAGTTATGGCGCTCGCACCGTCCGTGAAAATGGTCAATCAGAATTGAATGTCGCCCTCAGGCGCGCAACAGTGGTTGCACAGGTCTATGCAACGCGAGGCGTTTTGGTTTTACCGGCGGATCTGCCGCTGATCTCGAGTGAAGATATCCGGGCATTGATAGAGCGGGCAATTGACCCGCCTGTGGTTGTGATCGCACCAGACAGGCATGAAAAAGGCACGAACGCGTTATTGATTTCGCCTGCTGGTTTAATCGAGTACGATTTTGGTGAAAACTCTTTTCAGCGTCATTGTGAACTCGTGAAAAAATCAGGCGCGCGGCTTGAAATTGTCAACCTGCCCTCAATTGGATTGGATGTAGACGTACCTGAGGATCTTGAAATTGTGAGAGGCCTTCAAAAAAACATGGTCACCAACTTGCCGTCGCAGACCACGGCTTGAGCTGGAAGATCATTAATCAAATTTGAACCAAGGAGAATTTCATGACTGACCGGGTTGCGCTTTATCTTCAAGATTCTCATGACCTGCGTGATGGACTCAATTATGTGAGATATGCAGAAGAGAAAGGGTTTGAAGCCGTATGGCAGGCAGAGTCGCGGCTGGTGCGCGACGCCATTGTCCCAATGGCGGCATATGCTGCGGTAACGGATACGCTGAAAGTTGGGTCAGGCGTTATCAACAATTGGACACGTAACATTGGACTGCTTGCCGCTACATTTCTTACCCTGGATGATCTCGCGCCCAACCGCATCATCTGTGGGATCGGCGCCTGGTGGGACCCGCTGGCGAAGAATGTGGGAATCGAACGAAGGAAGCCGCTTCTGGCAATGCGTGAAACTGTTGAAGTGCTGCGTCGCCTGTTGAACATGGAGCGCGTCACATTTCATGGCGAATTCCATCACGTGGATGAGATCGAGCTCGATGTGGTCCATGGACGCCGCGAGCCGCGCAACGTTCCGATCATGATCGGTGCCACAGGCGACCTGATGATGGAATTAACCGGCGAGATCGCGGATGGCGCAGTGTTGAATTATTGCGTTCCACCTGAATACAATGACAAGGCACTTGAACTGCTCGATAAAGGATTGAAAAAATCGGGCCGCAAGATGGAAGACTTCGACCGCCCTCAGTTGATCGTTTGCTCGGTGGATGAGGATCATGACAAGGCAATCGACTACACAAAGGGCTTGCTCTGCCAGTATCTTGCACAGCAGCCACATATCGCCAAAGCCTCGGGCGTTTCACAGGGTGTGATCAACGAGATCCAATCGATCTTGGGATGGCCCGCTACGAAGGAACAAATCGATACAGCCAAGCATCTGGTGCCGGATGACCTGGTGTACCGCATCACCGCTTCAGGGACGCCCGCTGAGGCGAAAGCCAAAGTGGATGAGTACAAAAAGCGCGGCTGCACCTGCCCGATCCTGTATCCTGTCGGTGGAAACTTCAAACTGTTAATTGATACGTTCGCACAAAATTAAGTTCCGTCGCTATTTGCCGTTCCGCAGGAAATCTGCGGGACGGTTTCCATTAACCCGTTAGTTTTTCCAACGGGCACAATATTCTGGAATATCGATCATAGCCGAACGTTCAAGTTCGGCTATTTCGTTGACGTCCAGGTACAACACGTCCTTGTCGTAGCGGATCAACTTCATCGTTTTATTGACGTCTTCGAGAAAATTGCGTTCATACCTGCGTTCCAGTCTTCGCACAACAGTTTGAATGATGGCAAAAGCCATTTTGCTAAGCGAATCCAACGGCTGATTGTGATGCACACGCTCAAGGAGATCCACCTGACCGATGGCATTCAGTCCATATTTCTCAAAGATATCAATTAATAAACCTGTCTCCACACCATATCCTGACGAGAAAGGCATTTGCTCCAATGCCGACCTGCGTCCACCGTATTCGCCAGAAAGGGGTTGAATGACACCAGACAGCTCGGGATAGAACAGATTCAGCAACGGTCGCGCTGTCTATTCGGTGACTCGGCCGCCTCCACTCGACTCTGTTTTCCCGTTCAGTTTGATCGGGCGTCGATAATATCCCTTAATGAAGACAATATCGGGACGCAGAAGAAGCGGGCCCAACAATCCATATAAAAAACGGGGATGAATATTTACAATATCTGTATCGATCCAAAGAATGATGTCTCCGCTTGTCACATACAGACTCTTCCACAACGCTTCACCCTTCCCCATCCTTGCTCCATACTGAGGAAGTGTATCCTGATGAACGTGGACAGGAATTCCATGTTTCTCTGCAATCTCGCGCGTCTTGTCCTTTGAATTCGAATCGATCAGCACAATCTCATCCAACAAAGGGACACGCTCCATCAGCTCGCGTTTGACAGTTGTGATCACTTTACCAACTGTCTTTTCCTCGTTTAGAGCGGGTAACGCCAGACTGATCGTTACCTTTTGTTTCTGCTTGAGGGCAAGCAGCTCCTTTAGATCGGAAAACTCATTGGCATGATATGTGTTTTCCGCGAACCATTTATCCACCAGAACGGAGATCGCAGTCTGCCCGACGAATTCACTTTCCATATTCGTCGAGGGTGGACGGTACACCTTTACGATCAGCAGTCCCCTGGACTTTTCACGCAAAATAGTCTCAGCAACTTCACCAAGTCCAACGGCGGGATCGGCCGAAAAACCCGTCGCGCCCAGGATCATCAGATCATATTCTTTGGACGCGAGCAGGATCGCTGAGGCGGGATTATCCGTCTGCAAATATTGGCGGTTGATCTCGGGCATGTTATTCAAGACCCTTTGCAGCCCGCGAAATGCAATATCACGCGAAGAAGCTTTGGAAGTCTTGGGAACGATATGCAACGTGTTGATACTGGCACGTCCGTGGCGCAAGAGCGATAGCCCGAGGCGCAATGCCAGTTCCGCGTTTGGACCGCCACGCAGGGGAACAAGCACCTGCTCGATCTTCCTGGGAAGGGTGCCACAAACCACTACAATATTGCAGGTCGCTTTCTCCATGACCTCGTGGATGGATAAACCGAATATGTCACAATGCAACGACTCGAGAACCATCAGGTCGGGCTTCTCCTCACGCACAACCTTGAGCAGCTCCTTCCATGGTTTGTCGGTAACACGGATAACTTCGAGTGAATTGATCTCCTGTTTGCTTTTGATCTGACGCAATGATTTACGCAAATCCTGGGCCGGCAGGGCACCAGCGCTGAGACTGCCTTCGTCGGTTACATCCACAATACCAGCCAGTAAAATCGATTCGCATGACGCAATACTACTGGCGACCTGCAGCGAATCTTTGAAGTCACAGCCGTGGACCACGGGGACCAGAATCTTGCGAAACATATTTCTGGGAAATGATCTGTTCATTTTTCTCCCTTTCCGATCAACAGTTGAATTTGCTGTCGATAAATCTGCCGCCACACGTATTGTGAGCGGACCTGTGCCCGGAACCCGAACAATGGACTGGTTGAAAGATGTTCCACGATCATGGCCGCGATGCTTTCAGGGCTTTCATCCAACGAAAAATAATTCACGAATCCCGCGCCCAGGTCGCGAAGCGGAGGAATGTCTGCGCAGAATGACGGCAATCCTGCCAGTCCCGCTTCCAGCACAGGAATGCCAAATCCTTCCTCACGACTCGGTAATAACATTAGATCAGCCAGCTTGTAAAAATCGCTGATGACTTCATCCGGTAAATAATCACTCGTCAGCTCGGCAAGAAAAGACACAGCGCTTTTCAAGGAAAGCGAATCGCGCAGATCCTGTAATTTCTTGAAGTATTCCAGATTGGCGGGGTTGTGCGGTCCCAGTGGCCCCGTGACGATTAGCTTTACCTGTGGGTATTCATTCTGTATAGCCGCAAGAACCTGTAGCGCGAGTTCGATGTTTTTCCGCGGCGTAATGCGCACCGGCAGGAGTATGATCGGATATGCGTTCAATAAATCGAGTTGATCCACAAAACTCGAAGTCATTACTTCCAGCTTTAAAAAGCGCGACACATCCACGCCATTGGGGATAACCCAAATCGCATCTTCAGAAATTCCCATCAAGTTCGAGAGTTCGTGGCGGCGAAATTCAGAGATGGTCACCTGCTCCACACCCTCCCACGCTGTTCTGAGCAAATCCCATGGATACCCGGAATGCAATTCATCCTGATAGCGCGGGGTTGCCCAGGCCAGGTCGTGATGCCACAAAATGAATTGCGGGTGTGTGGGTTGTTCTGAAATTCCTTTGAGTGCAGCGGTCAGGATTAGATTCTTGTTTAACGAACAGACATTATGAGCAATCAGGCAATCTGTCTCTGCAAGAATTCCCCGCAATGTTTCTGTTAACTGCCTGACATGTTCAGAAAATTCCCTTGGGACAATACCCCGGTCCAACTGCTCCTTGATGGATGACACGACCAGATGACGTGAATCCGTTAAGGGGACTTCGATAAATTTGACGCGTTCATCCGTTTGATCGCCGCGCCCCGCAACAATCTGGACCTCATGGCCTGCTTCCGCCATGAGACGCGCGTGATGCCCGATGACGCTTTCAACGCCGCCAACCACTGGCGGGGCTGAATAATGTAACAATGTGATTCTCATTTTTTAGACATCGTTTTCCTCACCAAAAAAGGATACTAACAAAGCTTCCAGTTGTTGTTTAAGCGCGCTATAAGAGAAAAACTTTTTTGCCAGGCGGTAATTATGTTCAGTCATCTCCTTCACCAGATCAGGGCTGGTCAACACTTGATGAACCTGGGCAACGGTTTCATCGGTAATGAAACCATCAAACTCGATTGCCTTGAACCCCTTGGGATGAATATCAGTGGAATAAATAGTGTAGTTATTGACCACGAGTGGTTTCCGAAAATAGATCGCTTCGAGGAAGGCATTTCCAAAGCCTTCCATGATGGAAGGATAGGTAACGACATCGCAATACGGATAAATATCTTCAAGCGAATAGATCCTTCGTCCATCAGCAGTCGTTCCGCGTTTGACGCCGATCACGTCCGAGGAAAAGATCACGTTCACGCCAAACAGCTCTGCGAAACTGCGAACGTGTTCCTTATAATCATCCCCTTCGTCACCAGACTCGTGCGAGATCACCAGTCGTGATTTCATTCCCACGCGTTTGATCAATTCAATTGCATGTTCAATGCCTTTGCGGCGAACCACACGAGTCGGTTGGAGAAAGAAATATTCATCGGGATCAATTCCAAGATCCGCGCGCAGCGAAGCGGTATACGCGTCAGGCGGCGCGGGCGGGTTGTCAAAGTCCATTACGTTGGGGATAACCGATGAGGCAACCCCTTTTCGGCGTGCGATCTGATTCGCTGCAAGCGAGTTGATGACCACGTGTTTGATGGTTGGCAGTCGCGGAGGAAAAGACATATCCAGATAATCGCCAACACAGTTGACCAAAAACCTTTTGCGCTCCCAGGAAAAATCATGATGATGGCCGATCGTCGGAAGGCCCGTCTCAGCGATCAGCTCGGTCAACGCCAATCCCAGTGGAATGTTCATGGGGATGGACAACGCGTTCTCAACGATGAGCAGCTCTATACCAAATTTTTTGATAAACTCGTACAGGTGTTGCTTGAGCAGCCATTGTAATTCACGGATACGGCGCGTCACGTTGAAGGGACGAACCCTCAATTGATAGGCGATATTGCTGATCTCGCGGATTTCGGGATGATCAAAGTGTGCTTCAGGAACAACGTAACTGACTTCGAGTGGACGATTACACAACCCCGCGAAATAAAACATTTGATGACCAAGCCCACTCAGAACATCGGCCCATTTATGGGTCTCGAGCGAAACGCCGTCGGTTGTGCTGAAACGTGTGGATACGAAGCCAATTCGCCGAGACGGTATGGAAGGTTTTTGCATATTCAATCCTCTACTTCAACAAGCCATAATGTCTGATAAGGCAATACAGAGACGGAAGTGTGGTCGTCCAGAGTCGTGTTTCCAATAAGGTCATGCACCTGTTTGCGAAAAAGTTGCAGGTTACCAATATGTACGCGTTGACCGCTGACATTTTGAAGGCAGAGCACTTTATCGGTTCCGTCTGCAGAAGAACGCAGCAAGGCGAAAATTTGGGGCGCGTATTGCATCACCTGCTGTGAGCTGTAAGGATGAAAAGCGTCGTGCGCACGACGGATTTCCAATAGTTGCCCAAGGCGCTGAAATACGCGGGCTGAACGCGTAGACGGGCCGGCAAGCGACGCAGAAAGTTCATCCTTGTGAAGCTTCCTGCGATTAATGGTACGGTTCTGCCCGCTGGCGATTGCTCCGTCGCGCCAGCCGCGTGAGCCCACCAAACTGTGGAAATACAGGGCTGGCACTCCCCGCATCGAAAGCAGGATGGCATGCGCCGCAATGAAACGCTCAACCTGCCTATCCAGTGGCTCATCAGCATTTGGATCGTTAAGCGCATCAAAATAATTGATGTTTAATTCATATGGGCGTGATGCGCCATCGACATCCTTTTTGAGCGACACCAACCCACCGTGTGACTGGACGCGGCTGACTAGCGCTTCGATCTCCTCTTCGGGCAGAATTCCGTGCAGGGGATTCAGGCCGATCCCATCATGCGAGGCGAGGAAGTTGAAGAAAGTCACCTGGTCGGATGGCAATTCCAGGCTTTCAGCCCAGCTCGAGAGTGTCTCAGCAGAACCTGTTTGGAACGCGTGCAATACCAACGGTGGCTGAGAAAAGTTATAGACCATTTGCGCTTCGTTCGTCCCATCGCCAAAGTAGGAAATATTATCCGCATGTGGCACATTGGTCTCCGTGACCAGCAGGACATGCGGTGCCACTTCATCCAGCACAGCACGAAACAGTTGAATGATATGATGCGTCTGCGGTAGATTGATACAGGAGGTGCCCGATTCTTTCCAAAGATATGCAATGGCATCCAGACGAATAAATTCAGCTCCGCGTGAGATATAAAATAATAGAACATCCAGAATCTCCAGCAACACGTTTGGGTTGCCGTAGTTCAGGTCTACCTGGTCGGCGCTGAAGGTGGTCCAAACCTCTTTTATACCTTCCACAGTTTCGAACGGAGTGAGCAATGGAAGAGCACGCGGACGGACAACGTGTGAAAGATCGTCAGCTTCATGTGGGACAACGAAGTAATCCCGGTACCGCGCGTCTCCCGCCAGCATGGATTGAAACCAGGCGTTTTTGACGGATGCGTGGTTGATGACCGCATCGAACATTAAACGGAAATCTTCCCCAATTTTTTCAATGTCACTCCAGTCACCATACAATGGGTCAACTTGCCGATAATCGATTACAGAAAACCCATCATCACTACTCCATGGATAGAACGGAAGGATATGAATGCCTGTTACAACATCCAGTAGATACGATTGGCAGAATTCCGCCAGTACATCAAGCGGATGCCTGCCAGCCTGCTGGATTTGATCGGGGTACGTAATCAGGATCACATCGCGTTGACTTAATCCACCCATGCGCGTTGTTGAAAAGCGGACATTGTAGTTCTTCAGGGTTTGTGACAGTTGCTCAAATGCAGATGTGCCCGCGTCGTTGCCGTAAACCTGAACCAATAAATCGCGAACTCTCATCATATTCATCCTATCCAATAGACTTCACCCCTACGAAACGATTGTACCCGACTTTCAACATTGACCGGTCAGGTCGGTTGCTCCTCCAATCCTTCCTGAAGGTAATCCAGTAAAAGTTGGAGTGCGGCATCGGCAGCATATGTTTTGTTTTGCGAGCGGTCACCTGAAAAGTGAAATATTTTTGCCCATTCAGCGCCTTCTGCCGCCAGCCCGACCCATGTGGTTCCCACCGGCTTTTCATCCGTACCACCGCCGGGGCCTGCAATTCCACTCACTGAAACGGCAATATCCGTGCCTAAAGCCCTGCGCACACCACGTGCCATTTCCAGAACTGTCTGGCGGCTGACCGCACCTTGCGAATTCAATGTATCCCACGAAACACCAAGCAGGGCAACCTTCGCTTCATAGGCATATGCAACAACACCACCACAAAAATACTCCGATGACCCTGGAATATCTGTGATGCGATTACCGATCAAACCGCCCGTACATGATTCAGCCAGCGCCAGTTTTAAGTTTTTTGCATGCAGGAGTTTCCCAATTTGAACTTCCAGTGAGTTAGCCACATTAACCTCAAGTAATTTGCTATGGAGATTATACACGGCATGCCATTCATTGTCGGTTATAATTTTCGCCATGCCAGATTGGGCCGGAAAAACGCTAGGACGGGTTCATATCAATAGCCTTGTGGCGCGTGGGGGCATGGCAGAGGTATACACAGGCACACATGATTCTTTTGGCCAGGTGGCCGTAAAAGTCATGAGGGGCCAGCTTGATAAGGACTCAGAACAACTCGCCCGCTTCCAGCGCGAAGCAGAAGTGATCGAAGAACTGCGTCATCCAAACATTGTGCAGATGTTCGATTACGACATCGTTGATGAAAGCCCCTATCTGGTCATCGAATATATACCGGGTCCATCCCTGGCTTCCTATTTGAAATCCCTGCACGACAACAAGCAACGCCTACCCATTGGCATGGTGGCACAGATTCTTAAGTCAATTGCCAACGCTCTGGATTTTGCCCACAGCAAAGGCATTATCCATCGCGATATAAAGCCCGCGAATGTACTTTTACGTTCCCAATCTGACACAATTGAAGCGAACAAACCCCTGCCACGCGATGTGGAACCGGTTCTTACCGACTTTGGCCTGGTACGCCTGCTCGACTCGACCATGCACACGACGGCCGGTTCCGTCAGCGGCACGCCCACATACATGAGCCCTGAACAGGCCCGCGGCGAAAAGGTGGACAAGCGCACGGATATTTATTCATTCGGCATCATGCTGTATGAAATGCTGGCGGGTGTAGTTCCATTCCAGGCAGATACCACCTTCGGTATGTTGATGAAACATATCAACGAACCTCTTCCACCCGTCCAGGGCATCTCAAAAGATCTGCAGGCATTGCTCGATCGCACGCTTGCAAAAGATCCCTCAATGCGCTATGAGACTGCAGGCGATCTGGCAAATGAGTTCATGGCACTGTTCAACGGTCAGACCATCTCGCCCGGTACGTTACACATTGCAGAAATTGCACGCAAAGCAGCCGAAGCCAGCAAACAGGGCAGGTCTCAAGCCACCGAACCGACCAGCCGAGGCCGCTCTTTTCTTCGGATCGCAATTGAAATTGCTGTGGTAATAGGCTTCGGATTCGTTCTCTTTCAATTTTTCGTTAATCGAACTAACAACGCAACTGCAACTCCAGTAGCTACGAGAAATCCAGATATCCCTGTGGGCAGACTCCGTTTCGAACGCTCGGACTTTTTGAATGCTTTTACGATCTCGCTACCTAATATTTCACAGCCAGAAGATGGAACGCATTTGGAAGGCTGGCTTATCAGCGATAAGGACCTCCCACCTCGAGGCGTTGGGCCAGTCACGTTTACCGCTACAGGCGCAGGTCTATTAGAGTTCCCAGGGCCAAGCGACCAGAATATTCTCGAAGACTTCAATCAGATCATGATTACTGTAGAACAAGGCAATCTAGAGGATGAGGTCATCGTAGATGAACCTTCAGCAGAGATTGAATATTCCTCGATTTTCCCGCCTGCAGCACTAAACCACATTCGCGAGTTGCTGGTATCCGATCCAGATAAACCAAATGAGACAGCCTTGATCCAGGGCATGTATTACTACAGCGGCCAGTATATCAATATAATCATAAATGGGGATGCATTCGTGGATCCTGAATTAGTCTCATTGGTCCAGGCATTCGAAAACAGAGACGAGCCCACAGTTCGCAAACGAACCGAAGAGGTTATTAACCTGATCGTCGGCAATACAAATGATTTATACATGGATTACGATGATGACGGAACGATCGACCAGTATGCCGGAGATGGATATGGCAGCCTGACATTCGGAAACCAGCTCGGATATATTCAAGAGACCGCATTAAGTGCAAAATCCGCCGCGGACGCTA
>JANMSY010000628.1:0-2500 GCA_031389865.1 Anaerolineales bacterium
GACGTACCCGGCTCTTCCATCTTCGGTTTTATTGGACCGAGTGGATCGGGGAAAACGACTACAGTCCGCTTATTGACGGGTGTCTACACCCCGACCGAGGGCCAGGTAACGGTGCTCGATCGCAGTCCAGCCAAGTTCAGCCAGGGTGATCGGGCGCGCCTTGGCTATATGCCACAGCTTTTCGTGCTCTACCCCAACCTGACCGTATGGGAAAACCTCAACTTTGCCGCTTCCCTGTATGGCATGAGCGTGTTCCGGGGAAGACGTCTGAAGGAAGCTCTGACCTTTGTTGAGTTGTACGAGCACCGTTCGAAGCTGGCCAGAAATATCTCGGGGGGGATGCTGCGTCGTCTCAGTTTGGCGGCCACGCTGGTTCACGACCCGGAACTGCTCTTCCTCGACGAGCCAACCGCCGGGATTGATCCCGTCTTGCGGCACAAATTCTGGGATCATTTCAGGGAACTTAAGAGCCAGGGACGCACGATTTTTATCACCACCCAATACGTAAGCGAAGCAGATAACTGCGATCTGGTGGGCGTGCAGAACAATGGGAAGTTGCTTCTGGTGGATACCCCAAAAGGTATAAGGCATCACGCCTACGGCGGCGATATGGTCGATTTCCGCACGACACAGCCATTCGATTTCCAGGCCGAGGCCAACCTGCGCGCACTGCCCTTCGTGCGGGCCAAAACCGTTCGCACAGACTCCAACGGTATGCGCATCGTCGTTGACCAGGCCAACACCGCCACCCCCGAACTGATGGACTGGGCGCAGCAACAAAATATCCAGGTAAAGGCGGTGGAGGAGTACGTGCCGTCCTTTGAAGATGTCTTTGTAGAGCTAGTGCGGCCGGAGGTGAGCCATGCGTAACGCTTTCCGAGGCATCATCCGGGCCTCATCTTTCTTTAGAAAGGAAGTTTTTGAGATTTTGCGTCAGCCTCGGCTCATCGCCACCCTTGTGGTGGGGCCGTTCTTGATCCTGTTCATCTTTGGAATTGGCTACCGTGGCCAGGGGCGGACCTTACGCACACTGATCGTAGCGCAGCCTGACAGCCCCATTCCTGCCCAGGATATCCAACAGTATGGGAAAACGATGACCGCGCAGTTCACCTATGCCGGAGTCACTGGCAACCAGGCCGAAGCGCTCGAACAGCTGCAACGGGGACAGGTCGACCTGGTCCTTGTGGAGCCCAGAGAGATCACGAGTACCCTCCGGAACAACCAGCGGGCTGTTTTCACCCTGCATCACAACGAAATTGATCCCGTACAGGTCAGCTACATCACCTACCTGGGATGGCTTTTCGCGGGCGAGTTTAACCAGCAGGTGTTGCGGTCCTTTGTCGTGCAGGGACAGGCGGACACAGTCAACCTGCGCGCCGGCCTGCAAGAAGCTCATCAAAATGCGTCTGCCATGCGCGTGGCCGTGCAGAGCGGAGATGAAGCGCTGGCTCAGCAAAAACTGAAAGCACTAGCCAGCAACGTAGATACCGTTACCCAGTCAGCCGGTGTCAGCCTGGGTTTATTGGACAGTCTGCAGAAAACACAGGGCGCTAACGAAGGAAAAGCTAACCCGGTGAAGAGTACGCTCGCCGACTTGCGCCAAAACACCAACCTGCTGAGCGACAGCCCGGGCACCCCGGGCGAGCGGCTGGCGCGGCTGGACAAGATAGACCAAGACGTCACCGATTTGGAAGGCAAGCTGGCCGAGTTCCAGGCCATTGACCCATCCATCGTCGTCAGCCCTTTCCGCAGCGAGACGAAAAGTGTGGCGAACATCCAGCCTTCCATTTCGGATTTCTACGCTCCAGCGGTACTGGCCCTCTTACTCCAGCACCTGGCTGTCACGTTTGCCGCCTTATCCATCGTTCGTGAGCGCAATGTTGGCACCATGGAACTCTTCCGCGTTTCACCCTTATCGGCGGCAGAAGCCCTATTCGGTAAGTACATCAGCTATCTGCTCTTTGGTGGCGTGATAGCAGCCATCCTATCCGCCCTTATAGTATTTGCGCTACACATGCCCATGCTGGGTAACTGGTGGAACTTTACTCTGGTCATCGGCGCTGTGCTGTTCACGTCTCTGGGGATCGGCTTTGCCATTTCGATCATTTCGCAAACCGACAGCCAGGCGGTGCAATACAGCATGATTATTTTGCTGGCCAGCGTCTTTTTCAGCGGGTTTATTTTGAGTTTGGAAAGCCTTTGGGAGCCAGTGAGAGTCGTTTCCTGGTTGCTGCCCACTACCTATGGCACGCTCCTGTTGCGAGATATCGCCCTGCGTGGGATTGCCCCAAACTGGGCGCTGCTGGGTGGCCTGATCGCCATCGGCCTGGTTCTGATGCTCCTCTCCTGGCGGCTTATGCGCCGTTTGATCTCATCGTCGAAATAATGCGGTCTGCTTTTCGATACACGACTCGCATAACCTCAAGCTCCAAAGCTTATCGCCAAAGCAGGTTATCCGCGAGCGAGGCATCGCCCTCGTCACCGGCGAGCTTGGGAGCGG
>JANMSY010000082.1:0-9936 GCA_031389865.1 Anaerolineales bacterium
CAAGGTCTTCCTCCATGCGTGCGGTGAATTGGAAGTCGACGATATCCGAAAAATATTGAGCCATCAGATCATTGACCTGCATACCGATTTCCGTGGGTATCAGGCGCTTCTCCTCACGGACAACATAACCGCGCTGCTGGATGGTGGAGATGGTCGGTGCATATGTGGATGGGCGGCCAATACCATCCTCCTCCAATGCCTGAACCAGTGAGGCCTCGGAATAACGTGGTGGTGGCTGTGTAAAATGCTGTTCAGGGATGAGACGGATCAACTCCTGCTCTTGTCCCTCCGCGATTCCAGCGGGGATGCGAACATTTTCCTCATCCTCATCGGTTTTAATATCCTCGTTCTTTGCCTCCTCATAAACGACAAGAAAGCCGGCAAATTTCACAGCAGAACCGGAAGCTCGCAACAAATATTCATGTGCAGATGTCTTTCCGGTCACTTCCACCTGCAAGGTATCATAAACGGCTGCTTCCATTTGGGAGGCAACAAATCTTTGCCAGATTAAGCGATATAACTTGTACATGGCTGGTTCAAGATATTCCTTGACACTCTCAGGCTCGTTCATTACAGAAGTCGGGCGAATAGCTTCGTGGGCTTCCTGGGCGTTGGCAGACCGTGTTCTATATTGGGGCGGCTCGGCCGGCATATAATCATTTCCATATTTGCCTGCGATGTATTCCCTGGCGTCCTGCTGTGCCGAAGAGGAAACATTGGTGGAGTCTGTACGCATATACGTAATGAGACCTGTTGTACCACCGTTGCCCACATCCTGGCCTTCGTACAGCCCCTGGGCCAGAGCCATCGTACGTTTGGCGGTAAAACCAAGTTTGCGTGAAGCATCCTGCTGCAAAGTGGACGTGGTGAACGGAGCCAATGGTTTGCGCCTGCGTTCGCCGCGCTTGACCTTCGTAACAGCATACGCAGCGGTTTCCATGTCAACCAGAATTGGCCGCACCATCTCTTTGTTTGAAAGTTCAGGGTCCTTTTCATCAATCTTTGCCAGTTTGGCGATGAATGTCGATTTTAATTCCTGGGTCTTGAACTCGGCATGGATCGACCAGTATTCGACCGCGACGAAATTTTCGATCTCGCGTTCCCTATCCACGATCAGCCTGAGAGCCACCGATTGGACGCGTCCTGCCGACAGGCGACCGCGTACCTTCTCCCACAGGATAGGACTGATACCGTAACCCACTAATCGGTCCAAAATGCGACGCGCCTGCTGCGCATCCACCAGATCCATGTTGATTTCGCGCGGATGTGAAAAAGCTTCCTTGACAGCAGCTTCCGTGATCTCATGAAAAACAACGCGTTTGGCACGTGCAGGTTCGATCTCTGCCGCCTCCAGCAAATGCCACGAAATAGCTTCACCTTCACGATCAGGATCGGTTGCGAGAAAGACTTCGTCTGCCTTTAGCGCGAGCTTTTTAATCTCCCTGACCACTTCCTTTTTCTCATTCGGCACGCGATATTTTGGCGTGAAATTGTTCTCGACATCAACCGATAACTGTGACTTCAGCAGGTCGCGCACATGACCCACCGAAGCGCGCACCGTATAGCCTTTGCCAAGATACCGTCCAACCGTTTTGGCCTTGGCAGGTGACTCAACAATGACAAGTTTTCCATTGCGCACCACGACCTTCTCGAGCTTGGGAGGCGCGATCATGCCTTCATGCGCATCTGTTCTTCCCATCCTATAAAGTTTTGTCCCGCAGACGGCGCAGATACCAATCGTGACAGGAGACCCCTTGGCGTTAAAACTTGCCACAGGGTCTTTCATCTCACGCTTGGTCTTACACTTCATGCAATATGCTTCCATAAATTAACCTTTATCAATGTCATTGCACGCTTTACTTCGGGTGAATACATCTGCCCACTCGGCGCAAAGGATTTTATCAATGACAAAACTACAAATACTTCTCCTGTTGGTGTTTTTTCAAATGTTCCACCACATCGCGGACTCTCTGTGATTGATCGGTCCTGCAAATCATCAATACATCACCCGCATCCACGACCACTACATCGTCCAGGCCAATCGTGACGATCAAACGTCCGTTATCATTTCCATAGACCAGTGTGTTATGGGTATCCAACAACACGTGTTCTGCATTCACTGGGATGTTTCCATTCACATCTGCGGATAATACTTCAAAAAGCGAATCCCATGAACCAACGTCGCTCCAGCCAAGTCCCCCAGCAGGCACCACAGCGACGCGCTCAGCCTTTTCCATTATTCCATAATCGATTGTTTGCGATTTCAAATTCTGCCAGCGTGCGTTCAACACATCTGTTTGGCTGGAGGTACCCCAGGCGTCCGAGATTTCTCCAATCGCTTTCGAAAGTTCGGGCATTTGCCTTTTGATCTCGGAAAGGATTGTGTCCACTTTCCAGATGAACATGCCGCTGTTCCATGAATGGTTACCGTCGCGCAATAAGCGCTCGGCTGTTTCCTGATCTGGCTTCTCCCGGAAGCGCTTCACTTCATACACAGGATACTGATAACTTCCATCCAGGGGCTTGCCCTGTTCGATGTAGCCATATCCTGTAGATGGGAAGGTAGGCGTAATCCCCAGGGTAACAAGATAATCCTGCGATGCAACATGGAGGGCAGTGCTGATCAGGAAGCGAAAGAGATCCGTGTCTCGAATAAAGTGATCTGCTGTCAATATCGCCATCACAGCCTCAGGGTCGCGCTTCTTCAGGACGGCGGCGGCTAATGCTACCACAGAAGCAGTTCCGCGCGGTTGAGGCTCTATTAGATAGTTTTCCAGCGGAATCTCGGGAGCCTGGACCTGCATCTGACGCGCCTGTTCCGCCACAGTTACTACCAGAATCCGCTCGGGTGGAAAAAGACCATCAAGACGATGGACTGTGCTTTGAAACAACGTCTCCTGCTGCCCAAGCAGCGGGAGGAGCTGTTTGGGTCTCTCTTTTCTAGATATGGGCCAAAGACGGGTTCCCCCACCTCCAGCCATGATGATCGCGTATGTATGTTCCATATCCTAGACCCAATAGTCAGATTGTTCCTCACGAACAGCCACATAATTCATGCCACCAACCTGGCGGACCATGCCTTTTAGTTCCATGAGCGCCAATGTTGCTGAAACTTTCTCAATAGGCAGCTCAGTTTGATTGCGGATCTCGTCCACGTGTAAAGGCTCACCGCCCAGGATATTCATCAAACGTGCCTCTGTTTCATCGGTAGGGATTATTTTTCGCGCAGCTTTTTGCTCACCGACGCGGGTCAAATCCAGCGCCTGCATCAAGTCCTTAACGCTTAATAAAGGCAGCGCACCGCGTTGGATTAGTTTATTTGTGCCCTTGCTTTGAGGTGCAAGTATACTACCTGGCACCGCAAAAACTTCCCGTCCCTGTTCAGCGCCAAACTCGGCGGTGATCAACGCTCCGCTGGTCTCGCCTGCTTCGATCACAACGACAGCCAATGATAACCCGGAAATAATACGGTTGCGCGGGGGGAAATTGGATGCATCTGGGGGCGTACCCGGAGCATAATCACTAATGATCGCGCCGTGTTCCATCATGTGCTCTGCAAGATGCCGGTGTTCAGGCGGATAAATTTTATCCACACCCGAACCGAGCACACCGATCGTTCGCCCGCCTGCCTTCAACGCGGTTTGATGCGCAATTCCATCCACGCCGCGCGCCAGACCGCTGATGACGGTCATATGATTGGCGGCCAGAAAAGCCGCGAGTTCCTCCGTGATTTGCCTTCCATAGGGCGTAACACGGCGCGTGCCCACAATCGAGACAGCAAACAGGTCGTCTGGGAGATATTCACCTTTTACGTACAGCACAGGCGGCGGCTGGTCGATTTCTTTTAAGCGCTGGGGATACGATTCATCCTCCCACGTCAGGATCTTGATCCCTTGAGACTCGATCTTCGCCCAGATCTTTTCCAGGTCGACTTTTTCACGAGCCTGGATGATGCGTTCGATCACTTTCAAGCCCAGGCCTGCTGCCGCCAAATCAACAGGCGGTGCCCTCCATGCGAGTTCAAGATCCCCGAAGTGACGAATCAACGCCTGCATTCGGACAGCACCGATGCCTTTGATCAAGTTGAAGCCGATCCAATAGCGTTTGTCACCCATAGTACGGTTGTACTTTAGCCGCCATACCTGGCGATTAGATAAGTCCCTCAAGCAGGTGAACGCGCATTAAACGACGGGCAATATCACGGTCCAGAATGACCGAGGGAATTGCGGGCAGAAGAATCTCCTTACCTGATTCGTCCCGAACCACATAAACGTCGTTGGCGCCTGTCTCGAGTATCTCCACCAGCTGCCCAAGCACAGTTTCGTCTTCATCCACCACTTGAAATCCGATTAATTCGTGTTTGTAAACCTGACCCTCCGGCAGTGGCGGCACATCGCTGGCCCTGACAAAGACCCATTGATTGCGCAGCTGCCCCGCCGCTTCAGGAGTATCCACTCCATTGAACTTGATCAGGACTCCCTTTTGATGTTCGCGCACACCTTCGACGATCAAGGACTTGTATTCATTGCCGATAAAAAGTTCTCTGCCACCCTTTAACCGTTCAGGGAAATCGGTATGCAGATCCATAACGATCTCACCGCGCAATCCATGTGGACGGCGTAAAAATCCAACTGTCAAATACACAGGCTCGCCTTCTGGCGAGCCTGAACTTGTGTTTCTGTAATCCGCCATTATTCTGGCTCTACCACATCGAGCGTGGCCTGCTTGCCTTCCCGTTCAGCTGCCACCCGGAGTAGCGTGCGGATGGAGTTGGCGACCTTGCCGCCCTTTCCGATCACCCGGCCCATATCATCCTTTGAGACACTCAATTCAATACGGACCCGGGAACTGCCTCCGTTTTCGCGTACTTGAACGTTTTCCGGATGATCCACAAGAGCTTTGGCAATATATTCGATAAGGTCTTTCATAATAATTCCCATGTCGTTGCGAGTATGGCAAAACACCGCACTCGCAACGACATTAATAATTTACCTGCCGGTCTTGATTGATGCACCACGTTTGGTTTCAGCTTCTTCAGCTTCCTTCAGGAGAGTCTCAATGGGCTCACCCTTCTTGAAGCGTTCAAAGCGGTCCTGAATCCCTGCGGTCCTGAAAAGCTGGCCGACAGATTCGGTGGGCAAAGCGCCATTCTTCATCCAGTGAAAGAGGCGATCTTCTTTAACATGGATTGTGGAAGGCTGAGTGCGCGGGTTGTAGAAACCCAAAATTTCCAAAAAACGACCATCACGAGGTGCCTCTTTATCAGCAGCCACAATGCGGTACGTGGGTTGGCCTTTGAGACCAATACGACGTAAACGAATACGGACCATTTAGCTTACTCCTTTAGATTTATTGTGTTTCAGACAGGCATAGAGGGGTTGCTCGAAAGGAAGCATGCGGGCTGAAATCACAGGCGCATATTTTACCAGATAATCTACCAGGGGAGCGTGAACGAGAGTTTCGTGCCCCCGCCTACCTCCTTCTCCGCCCAAATTTTCCCGCCATGTGCCTCTACCAGGTATTTCGCAATCGACAGCCCCAGCCCCATCCCGCCCGAATCGCTGGATTTGTAGAAGCGATCGAAGATACGCGGCAGATCAGCGGATTCGATGCCAGCGCCGCTATCCTGGACAAAGATCATCACGGCTCTTTCTCCGCCGAAGCTTGATTCCATTAAACCAACCTTTACATCTCCGCTGGGGGGTGTATAGCGCAACGCGTTCGAGAGCAAATTGGTCAACACCTCACGGATGCGCAGTGGGTCAATATTAAGTGCATCCGTTTCTGTAAGGGACAACACGATATTGATTTCTTTTTCCTTCACCTGGGACTCAAGACTGGAGACAACTTCCTGGATCAAAAGGTTCAGATCTGTTGGCTCGCGCCTCAACTGCAGAGAACCGCTTTCGGCAAGGGCCATTGTCCGTAGATCATCCACGAGCCGCGATAGGACTTGCGTCTCCTCCACAATGGACTTCAACCGCGCTTCATCCGCAGGGTACAAGCCGTCCAGAATCCCCTCCACATTACCCTGGATCACAGTGATCGGCGTCCGTAACTCGTGAGATACATCCGCAAGCATATTTCGCCGTTGCCGGTCGTTAACCTGTAATCGCTCTGCCATCGAATTGAATCCCTCCATTAGCGAATAGACTTCCGGTGGTCCTGTCGCTTCCACACGGACGCTATAATCACCTTCCGCAACTTGATTGGAGGCATGCAACAGATCATCCAACGGCGCGGACATTCTGCGAAGGCTACGCGCTCCCCAAAAGAACGCGGCCAACAGGATGAAAAATCCTGCCACTCCAAACGGGAGTATAAAATCGGGCCGTTCCAGTGTCGGCGCTCCGTGAAACTCGATAAATGGAGCAAGTATGAGACGAAGTAATGCCATGAATCCGACAAAAGCAAAAAAATTAAGTACGAGAAAAAGACAGCCCATCCTGCGAAAGAAGGGTTTGCCGCGCATATGTCCCCATCGCTTCGGCGGCCATTCTTCGTTCTCAGGCCACCACGGTGGGCGTTGACGCTGCGAGAAACGGGAATGGTATTTCATTTATCGGAAAACCTGTATCCCACTCCATAGACTGTCAAAATATAGTGCGGCTCGCTGGCTTTGACTTCGATCTTCCGCCGAATATTTTTGATGTGAGCATCGATGGCACGTTCGTATGATTCAAACGCAACACCATGGATTGCATCCAGGAGTTGAGCACGGGTAAAAATACGGCCAGGTTGACGCGCCAGCGTGGCAAGCAATTCAAATTCTGTAGGAGTCAACTCTTCGATATCGCGTGCTTCTGCAGCGATTCGCATACGAGGGACATCCAGAGTTAAGTCTGCCACACGGATCATTTCTGAATTTGCATTCGCGGCATTTTCTATTCGACGAAAGGCAACGCGCACGCGTGCAACCAATTCCTTCGGGCTGAACGGTTTGGTCATGTAATCGTCTGCGCCGAGTTCCAGGCCGATCAACTTATCCGATTCTTCAGAGCGCGCGGTGAGCATGATGATCGGCGCGTTGGATGTTTTGCGAAACTCGCGGGTAAAGTCCAGCCCATCGAGCTGAGGCAGGCCGAGGTCCAGAATGACCGCATCCGGTCTTTCCGTCTTCGCAATGGACAGGGCTTTCCTCCCATCGAACGCGACAAGAACAGCGTATCCCGCGCGCTCCAGATAATCGCGCACGAGTTGGGTGATCTTGGGTTCATCGTCAACAACAAGGATGGTTTTCATAATATCAAGATGTCATTGCGAGGCGTGCTGTGCCACCGAAGCAATCTTCTCTCATCGTGCAGAAGATTGCTTCACCACGTGGTGGCTCGCAATGACAAACATTATACGTTCTTATTCTTTCTTTCCTGTGGGCTGTTCTCCATGTGCACGCTTATGCCACTCCTCGAACATTGGCGGGGCCCCACCTTCCCAATGTCTGCCCCAGGGACCATGATGCCCCAAATGCCCCCAGCGTGGACCCCACAAGAGGAATCGGAATGCCCTCAATGCGATGAAGAAGAGGAACAGCAAGAGCAGCACCCCAAAGAAGCCAAATGGGCGATGGAAGGGCATTCCATATCCGTATCCATAATGAGGGTAAGGCATGGGCGCGGCCTGCCCTGAGGGGGCTTCAATGGTGATCGGTGAACCTTTGGCAAGACCCGCCTGAAAAGCGAAGAAGGTGATGCCTGCGATTGCAGCGATCAATACCAATGCCGAGACAATTCGTAAACCAGTTTTTCCGTTCATGTTTCACTCCTTTGTGTGAACTTATGAACGCAGTATAGATTTGGGTTGTGAATTAAGTGTGAAGAGAGTAAGGATTATGAGTCGGCAGGAATACGATTCTGAATCTCTTTGCGCACCACAGGAGCAACCCTGGTGCCAAGCAATTCGATGGCCCGCATCATTTTCTGATGCGGTATCGCACGGGATCCGTTTCAGCCATAAATAAGTTTCCTTATCGTCGTGAATGTATGACGCTCCCATTCACTGGAAAATTACCGACATCATAGCCAACATAAGCGACGTCTACTCCTTGACACGCTAGAATGTATGTTCTAAACTAAACAAGTACTTGTTTAGCGTACAAAGGTAGGCAATAAGGGTATGTCGGTTTTTGGTAAAGAAACAGATGCCAGCGGTAGAGTGTTTCCGCCAAAGCGTTGCAACTCGACGAGATAATCGAGGATCGGAATGGAATGTTGACGACAGGTAACCAAGACGCTCGACAAAATAGCATGAGTAGCGGCACCTGGTGTGGAGCGGTTGCAACCGTTTGTCTTGCGCGTGATGACCGCTGGGCGAATCATGCGCTCGGCCAGATTATTCGTGGCATCCAGTTCATTGACATACAAGAAGCGCAACAAATGCGGACGATGCTTTCGCAAGCGCTTGGCGAAGCGGGCATTGTCGCGATCGCTCATCCTGCGTTGCGGAGCGATCAAGGCGTCAAGACGTGTTTCCAAGTCTCGGGTGCGCTGGAAGAAGGTGAACGGATCCAGATTGGATTTTTGCCTCTTCAACGCCAAAGCCTCCTGCAAAACGGTGGTCATTTGACGGGCAAATTGCAGCGCTCGTCCGCTTTTGCTCTCTTTCATTTCTTTCAGATCCTTGAGCAGGTGGCTCAAACATTTTTGTTTCAGCCAGGCGCTCAAGCGCTTCTCGTCGTAAGCCAGGAAACAGTCCGAAGCCAGAATTCCTTTGAACTCCTGACCCAGAACGTCAATAACGACATCGCTGCTACGGTTGGCGCGGATCACATATACGGTGGCTTCACGATTGGTGAAAACCCACAGCCAAGCTGCCAGGGTTCCGATTCTCCAACTGGTTTCATCAGCATGGACTACACTGCACTGCCGTATCCTTTCAAGCAACGCTTCATAAACGGGTTGGGCTGTGTTGGAAAGTTTTTGGTCGGACTGACACCAGCCACTGCGGCTCACTTGCAACCCAAAGGCATCCTGCAGAACTTCACTCACCTTGCCGTACGAGACGCCCAGCCGATGTTTGAGATCAACTGCCAGCGCTTTGGCGCGCGGTCCAACCAAAACTCCCGCTGCTCCTGTGGCTTGCGAAGTCTGATCTGGATGGCGCGACCTCACTCGTTTGTGGCACTCGCGACAATAGCCACTGTATGTTATGAAGTGGGTTGTCTTCACCTCAATCTCCGGAATATCTGTTTCATATTGATCGTGTTTGTGTATCTCGCGCACCGTACCACCACACTCCGGACACCCGTGCAATTTGGCGGTCTTCGTTTCCGTGATTTGCTTGATCGTTGGCTTGGCTCGATGGGTAAACTTCCCTTGCCCTTTCTTGCGCCCCGACCTCTTGGGTCTCTCCACCCATTTCCGACGAGCAAACGGCGCCGCCTGGCGTTTCCCAGCTCGCTTCCATTCCTCCACTTCCTTTTGAAGCTTTTCAATAATAGCCAGAGCCTGCGCCAGTTGCTTTTCCAACTCTGCGATCCTCTCATCCTTCGCTTTCAGAAGTTCTGCGTTGGATTGTTGATTCGTCTTCCGTTTTCTGCTCATCGTCATCAGTTTACATTCCGCAGCTCATCTTTTGCAAGAGCCTTTCAACCAGTATTTTTAAGACCTTTGACCCTTTTCTCATTTTCACTATTGAACGCTAAACAAGTACACAATAACGATAGAAAATATGTTCGGATTCACAAAAGAATCAAAGAGAATAAATCCATCAACCTTGTGGAAACCAAGATAGGTTCGGCTCTAAACAGCATAAAGAAGGAAGTTGACGACAGGGTACTGCTGAATACTAATATCTTGAAAAACGAAGGCTATTTCGACGGTCTAATGATGCAAACACTGATAAACAATTTCGACAAATTAAAGATTGATATGGATCCAAAGTCAGCAAAATTCATAAACAATTGCGTCGTAAGAGAATATGTTGACGAGTTCAATGGTG
>JANMSY010000669.1:0-5407 GCA_031389865.1 Anaerolineales bacterium
CATAGTCCTCCATTCTAAAATTAGAGATGCAGGTCAATGTTGAATCCAAGCATCGAAAGGTGTTATTGGTTCCAAAGTATCCCGACACAGGTGGTATCTCATTGCACCATGCAACCTCTATTTAAATAAAACGATAAAAAACCATTAATGCCACGATTTTAGAAGGAAATATCCGCTCTGTCGCTTGTTCCTTGAAGAACTTGATATACCCTTCACGGTCACAAATTGCGCGTTTCACAGAGTAAAAAAGAGCAATTTGTGACCCAGGGCATTATATAAATCATTACATGTTTCATAACAAATAGGGTTGTATGATACTAACTTGCTGTCTCAAAATCAGGTAAAATAGAGAATGTTCCAAAATTATATATAATATATAATCTAGTGAGGTGTCTATGCCTGGTTTGACTCCCGGTCGGAGATGGCAGCCCGCGTACTCTCCATTCAAAAAACAGGATTTCGGTGACCGCGCGCTGCAGATGCTCGAATATAGCGTGAAAGGTCCTTTGTTTGGGTGCCGAATGTGCGGAAATTGCCTCCTGCAAGAGACCGCATTGATCTGCCCGATGGAATGCCCGAAAGGCCTGCGCAACGGACCCTGCGGCGGCTCAACCTCCGAGTACTGCTATGTGGATAAGACTCGTCCCTGCATCTGGTACAAGATATATGAGCGATCATTCACACTGGGGCGTGAAAAATTATTGCTGGAAGTGTTACCCCCGCTCGATTGGGACAAGGTGGGGCAGGATTCATGGCGGGATATTTTCAAAAGTGCTGCAAAACTTGGTGTAAAAAAAGCCGTACGCGGATTGCTCTCGCGCTCTGCTGAAGTACGCAAAGAAACATGGGATGGGATCTTCCGTCCAGTTCGCCAACCTGATTGGTGGCAGGGAGATTCACAGTATCATGCCCCAGCTTATGCAGAACCCGCTTCAGAACTGGAGCGAAGGCTGGCCGCCGGTGAATTTGTGGTTACAAGCGAGGTAACTCCCCCGTTATCCTCCAACACCGACAAGTTGATCCAGAACATCGAGAAGATCAAACCCTGCGTCACCGCGCTCAATTTTACGGATAACGCATCTGCAACCCCGCGCATGACGTCATGGGCATGCTGTCAGGTTGCGCTGGATTATGAGGGAGAGCCCGTATTGCAGATCTCTGCCCGCAATCGGTCACGCCTCAACCTTCAAAGTGAAGTCATTGGCGCGACAGCCCTGGGGGTGCGGAATATCCTGTGCGTCACAGGCGACAGCGCAAAACTCTCCCCTTCTCCGCGCGACAAAATGGACATCAACGATCTCGACGCGATCCAGATGCTTTGGATCCTGCGCCGAATGCGCGACGAAAAGAAATATCTCGACGGGCGCGAGATCAAATATCCGCCCAGATTCTTCCTGGGCGCGGCTGCTTCGCCTTTTTCATCGAACCCCAAATTCCAGGCGCTGCGCGAGCAGAAGAAGGTCAATGCGGGAGCGCAGTTCTTCCAAACCAACCTGGTCTTTGATATTGACGGAATGGAAACCTGGCTCAATGAACTTGTGAAGAGAAATGTTCTCGACAAGGTATATATCCTGATCGGCATCACCCCACTGAAGAGTTTGAAAATGGCTCGTATGATCTCTGAAGTACCAGGTGTATATCTGCCGAAGAATATTCTGGAACGTATGGAAACAGCGGACGCCTCCGGCAATGCACAGGAGGAAGGCGTTCAAATTGCGCTGGAGTTGATCAATAAAGTAAAGTCACATCACGGGCAGGGAGTCAACGGGATCCATCTTATGCCTGTGGGCTGGGATGACATTGTCCCGCGTATAATCAGGGATGCAGATCTGTACCCGAAGGGTTTTCCCATCCCGGAATTGACATCACAAAACCTTGCGAAGAGCCTGCCCTGAACGAAGTGAAGGGTCTGGATGCTCGCAAGATCATTCTAAACAAACATCGGAGGGCGTATGCACACCATATTGAAAAGCAATACAAGGGAAGTTGTGATCGGGGCGGACAGGCCGTTCGTGATCATCGGGGAAAAGATAAATCCCACGGGCATCAAGAAGCTGGGGCAGGCTTTGGTTGAGCAGAATTTTGAATATGTAAAGCGACTGGCCCAGAGACAGGTTGCCTGGGGGGCAGACGTCCTGGACGTGAATGTGGGTCACCCGCAGATTGACGAAGCGTTCATTATGCCTCAAGTCGTTGAAGCAATACTGTCAGTTGTGGATGTTCCACTTTGCATTGATTCAAATGAGCCTAAAATTCTCGAAGCAGGGCTGAACGCCGCGCCAGGCAAGCCGCTGGTGAACTCGGTCAACGGGGAGGAAAAGCAGCTCGCCACGGTCCTGCCCATCGTCAGAGCGCGAGGTGCCGCGGTCATTGGCTTGACCATCGGCGAAGAGGGCATTCCTGCAACTCCAGAAGGGCGTCTCGCTGCGGCAGGCATTATCATCGAACGTTGCGCAAAAATGGGCATCCCCATTGAAGACATTATCATCGATCCGCTGGTGATGACGGTGGGACATAATAGTAATGCGGCCATAGTCACGCTGAGGACGATTGAACTCATCAAAAAGGAATATGGGGCCAACATCAGTCTTGGGGCAAGTAACGTCTCGTTCGGCCTGCCAGACCGTCACTCTGTAAACAGCGCATTCCTGGCGCTTGCCATGCAGGCAGGTGCCACCTGCTCGATCACCGACCCGATCAAGCTTGGAAATACCATCAAAGCGGCAGACCTGCTTCTCAGCAAGGATGCGAATTCAATGCGCTATTTGAAGTATTTCCGCGCCACGGAGAAACTGAGGACAGAAGAGGCTGTGGTCAAAGTGTAAAAGCTGTAATTGGTACGTGGTCATTGGTGGGAAATTCGAGACTGGAGATTGGAGATTAGTAGCAGGTCACGCGTGGTGGTCTCGGAATGCCTTAGGCTACCCGACCACCAGGCGTGACTTATTTGTTAAGATCATCGAGATTAATTTTCATGTTCCAATCCGCTGAGCTGATGTTCAACATTTTCCCTATTATTTCAACGGTATCAGATTCAAATCCGAAAAATGTCCAAAAGCAAGCGTGTAGCTGATCTGTTTCCAACAGCGCGGAAATGGCGGGTTCCTTCTCCCCGTAATATTGTGAGCGCCAGCCGCGTGTGCTGTTGCCATCTCCATGAACCACGGAAAAAGCAGATTTTCCTTCCAGCAATCCAAGCTGTACTTTGTACTTCACTGAATCATCAACTGCCAGAAGAATTGAATTCCCTTGTTGCACAAATGGGAAATCATTGAGCAACCAATGCAGTGCATAATGATGAGACTGAGCCGCAGCGAGATGATCCACAACCAGCCAGCGATCATTGTCCAATGACAGTACGGCTCGTCGGTGAGTGACAGGGTCGGCCAGTCGCCTGTATCCATCATGCTGACCCTGCCAGATGTTTTCGTCGTGGTGAAGGACTTTTCCACGTGCCCAGTTTGTCCATGTGAAACGGCTGACCATCTTCATTTGATCCTGGCGATCGACCGTTACCGTGTTATGAACCGCAGTGTGAGCAAGCCCGTTACGCCAGACGCCGTCTCCACTGTATAAATATGTCCCGGCATCATAAGCGATGTTTTTGCCACGCAGCCATAGATCTACGTGGAGCTGGTCGGCGTGCGAGGGACGCGAGCGAAAATATGTGCAGCGGATCATGGCTTTGCTGTTTGTGCCGCGCAGAAGGTAGGTGCCGCCGTGAGGGAAAGAGGAGTGCGTTGAATTTACCCTCACCCCTGCCCTCACCCCCGCCCTCTCCCAAAGGGAGAGGGAGTCAGCACCGCATAACCAAAATACATCTTCATCCCAGGGGCCAGCTTCAAAGAGAAATTCCTTTTTGGTTATATACGCACCCAACTGCAGGAGCGGACGATAATCGGTGAAGTCGCAGCTATTGAGGGATAGGACCAACGCTCCATCGTTTGAGCCGTAAACGGGCATGTTTCCGGTATTAGGATCAATAAGTTGGGAGAGGTAATCAATCGAGGCTGAGACCCGGTCAAAGACGAGATTGGAGATTGGGGAATGATTTAGTTCTGCAAGGCGTATCACATAAAGATAAATATGAAGAACAAAGCGATGATAGTTGAGCGAATACATCGAATACGTGCCATCGGGGAAGATCTGCGCGGCGGCTTCCTGCTCCAACAGCTTGTGCCCAAGGGATAGATACGTTTCGGAGTCTTTCAACTCTGGGAAAAGAAGCCCAACCAGCCACAGCCCGCATGCCTCGCTGATGGTGTGATTGCTATGCGTGGAGATTGCATAGTCAATATTTTTATGGATCCGTTCGGCGTGGGCAGCGACCATGACCACAAATTGCGCGACGCGTTCCGGAGTTGTGGATGGGGAATCCATGAACGCGTAGAAGCCGAACGTCCAGGCCATGAGACGTAACGCGGCTTCCTGTCCGTCCATCCAGTTGGGTCCGGTGTTGGGAGGGTTGGACTCCGCCCAGGCCTGGATCAGCTCCCAGAACGCCTCAGCAAACTTCTCATCCCGCGTGGATGCGTAGGCGCGGACGAGTGTGTAGACCATGCCAAAGCGGCTGGCTTCCCAGATGAACTTAATGTCCACATTTCCATCATCCGCAATTTCGGACCAGTGCTTTTGCGCATCCAGCTGTGTTCCAGTTACGGGGTCCTTATGCCAATTGGGAGGGAACCCGATGCGATGATACGTGCGCGCGAAATATTTCAGTTCACCTGAGAGGATCCGTTCGGCTTCGTGTACGGCGGTTTGGGGATTCCAATGTCCTTCGACTACGTGACGAGAAGAGCGCTCGTCACTCCGCTCAGGACGAGGGATGTCGAAGAATTTCGGTGAATTTTGTTTTCGCCATTCTACGTATGCCTGCGGCGTGGAAGGAATATCTTTCCTCAACCACGTTTCAAGCGGACGATCCTTCCACTGATAGGCGGGCATCTGCAAACGGATATACCCCGTGTGTTTGCGCAGGGCATATCCTACACGAAAAAACAGCCAGCGCGAGCCATGTGACCCGAAAAGTGATTGGAGATTACGAAAGTTATTTAGCATTTTGCAGACGTGTGGCGTACCTGGATAACAAGACCCAGATAAGCGGCAATCCTAAAATAATCAGCGGCGGGGCATAGACCTGTCCCCATGACCAGGCGTAGGAAAGGATGCCGGCGAGCAGGGTCAGGAAAATATACAAGGCACTAATCGTGGAATGTTTGTAGCCGCCGATCACAAGACGTTGATAGAGATGCGTGCGATGCGCGGCGAAGACATTTTCCCGTTTCAGCGCCCGGCGGATGAACGTGACACCTGCGTCCATGATGAAGGTCCACATGAGCAGCGTGCCCAGCATCAGCGCGTCGCCGCCCTGATCAGCAGAGAGCAGCGGCAGGACAGCGAAACT
>JANMSY010000675.1:0-6351 GCA_031389865.1 Anaerolineales bacterium
CTCGCGTTTGGTCACAATGGCGTTGAAGGTATGACGATCCTTTTCGGGTCCTGAATGAACCGCGAAATGTTTGGCACAAGCCGCCGCCTTGAGATATTTGGGATCGTCCCCCTGCAAGCCGCGCACAAATGCAGATGCCATCTCGCCTGTAAAGAACGGGTCTTCGCCCCACGTTTCCTGCCCACGACCCCAACGAGGATCACGGAATATATTCACGTTCGGCGCCCAGAAGTTCAATCCCTGATATTGATCTGTATACCCATTGCGGCGCAACGCGGCGTGATATTTGGCGCGTCCTTCATCGCTGATGGCGGATGCGACTCGATGGATCAATTCTTTATCCCATGTTGCGGCCATGCCAATCGCCTGCGGGAACACGGTGGCGCGTCCATTGCGGGCAACACCATGCAGCGCCTCACTCCAATAGTTGTAAGCGGGGATGTTCAGGCGCGGCACGCCCCGCGCCGGGTGATTCATTAAGCCTACTTTTTCATCGAGGGTTAAACGTCCCACCAAATCCTTTGCTCGTTCGGCAAATGACAGGGATGTGTCTAGGTATGAAAGTTTTTCCGATGTGCTCGTCGCACTCATGCAATTCTCCTTTGAAATAAGTCCAGCATCCTTATTGAGGTGTATGAATCCTAAAATTGCCGCTGACATGTAACATGCCCAGCATATATAACATACCATCATAATAACGCCATTTGCCGGAAGGGATCTGCGTATCCCACAACTCCTGCACAAAAGGCTTTCCTTTTTCAGGGTCAGCCGCCAACGCTGCGACAGCTGCCATCGAAACGAGACCCGTTGAATGGTCAGCCGAGAGCGGAGTTCCGTCGAGTGCAAATTGATTTGGGTATGAGTCGATTCCCTGTGAAGCGAGAAAATCCAAAACACGGTTAGACTGTTCTACCTGCCATGGATCGGCTGCAAACCAGACATAATCCACCGCGACGTTGGAAAGCGTTCGCCAGGCGTCGAAACGGAAATCCTTATGGTCGTCAGTGCCATAGGGTGTGCCATCAAAGTTGGAATAATCCGGCATCAATCCTGTCTGCGGATGGGCTGCCTTCTTGAAATACGCGCGGCTGACTCGCGCGGCTTCTGCCCAGAAGTCGTTATCGCGTTCCGCCCAGCGCGCCCATAACTCGTAGTAGGCAGGCAGATGATAGGAAGGGTCTGTAAAGCTCGAAACGCTGCCAACCATTGGCACAAAGACCACTTGTTTTTGTTCGAGGTTGAACATATTGGTTGCGAGATCGCTCTTTGTATCGTCCTTGTGCAGCATCACATCAAGGATCTCCTGTGCCTGACTTTCATAATCAAAAATTCCTTCGCCATCACCCCAGCGCGCGGAGGCGAACAGCAATGCCATCGCAAACCACTCTTCCCCATCTGAGGCAGGGTTGGCATCCAGTTGTTCTCCTTCAGGCGTACAATGCCAGGCAAAGTATCCCCGGAAAGGGCCGCCGGACTGATACATGTACGTTTTCACCCACTTCCATAAACGGTCGAACTCTTCTTTTTTATCGAGCTGGACCGCGATCATCATGCCATAGGACATGCCTTCGGATCGCACGTCGCCATTGCCGATATCTTTAATGTATGCCATATCTTCACCGATAGGGTAATAAACGCGCTCAGATTCATCATTTCCGTGAAAAAGTTGATTCCAGGCAGCATCGATCTTGGATTGTATCTCCGCATCCGACTTGTCCAGATATTCCTCAAACAAACTCCTGTATTCACTACTTTCAAAAGCGCCAACACGGGCTTGTGGAATCGCGGTGGATAGGATTGGGGACATAATGGCAGTAGGTGTGATCGAAGGCGCGCAGCCAGCGATCAGTGTAGATACAAACGAAAGAATAACAAACTTCTGAAAGAGATTGTCAAACGTATCAGGCAATAAAATTAACCTTTGACAGCGCCTGCAGTGAGGCCTGAGATGATTTGTCGCTCGGCGAATAGATAGAAAATGATTGTTGGGACGGCAGAGAGGGCCACAAACGCTGAGACCAGGGCTAGGTCCTGTCCATACTGACCCTGAAATTGCATGGTCCCCAATGGCAGAGTCCAGAGCTCATCGCTATTCAATACCACAAGGGGAACAAGCAAATCATTCCAACTGACAATCATCGTCAGGGCTGCAACAGCTGCGAGTGCGGGACGCGCCAGTGGGAGCAGAATACGCCAGAAAAAATCAAAGGCAGTACAGCCGTCTATGTAGGCGGCATCCTGCAATTCAGCCGGGACCGCCGTGAAGAAACCGCGCAGGATCAGGATGTTGCCAGATATGTTGAATGCGATCTGCACCAGAATCACGCCTACGAGGCTGTCGATCAAGTGTATGCCCATCTCGTTCATTTGGCGCAATACGAAATAGACAGGCAAAATTGCAACATTGATGGGAAACATCAGGCCCAGAGTGAATAGGTTGAAAATCCAATGCTTTCCCCGGAAATCTAGGCGTGCAAACACAAAGGCAGCCAAGCCGCAAACGAAGACCACACCAGTTGTGGTTGCCAACATAAGAACTACGCTGTTTCGTAACAAGCGCCAGAACGCGGGTGTGCTCAATATCCCCATGAGGTTTTCCCAATGTGGAGGATTGGGGATCGTGTAAGGATGTGAATACATTTCGCCAGTCGTCTTGAGGCTGCCAAAGAGCAGGATTACGATCGGTACAAACATAATTACTACGACTATGCCAAGCACGAAATATTGAAAGAACCTTGGCAGGAATTTTCGTGCTCGACGCGGGAGCAAATAGGATATTGGCATGAACGCGTCCTTTCTAAAGTCCGGTTAGGTAATCAGGCTGGCGCGTCAGGCGCTGGTAAATTAGGGAAAAGATCAGGCATAAGAGGAACATATAAATCGCAACTGCAGAACCATAACCCAGTTGGAAGCGTACAAAGCCGAAGCGATACATATACGTCGCTAGGGTCTCGCTTGCATTGACGGGTCCGCCCTTGGTCATGATCCAGACCAGAATGAATTGCTGGATCGAGCCAAGCACAGATAAATAAACAGACGTACGGATCGTGCTGCCCAGCAAAGGCAAAGTGATGTAGTAGAAATTCTGAAAGCTGTTTGCGCCATCGATAGTGGCGGCTTCTTCAAGCTCCAGAGGAATGTTTTGAAGCCCGGCCAAATACAACAGCATATGAAAGCCGAAATATTTCCACGTCAGAGCGATAAAGATTGACAGCAAAACAAGATTCGTGCTGCTAAGCCAGCCTATGGTCTCACCGCCCAAAAAAACTACGATCGCGTTCAGAAGGCCGCGATCCGGATCGGGGTTGTAGAGCAGCATCCACATAATCGCGACATTGATTTCGGAGAGAACATAGGGCATGAAAAAAATGGTGCGGAAAATGCCACGCCCCGGCAGATCACGGCCTACCATTACCGCCAATGCCAGGGCTAATGGCAGTTGTGCTCCCACCGAGAATATTATGATCAGGAGTATATTACTGGTCGCTTTTAGAAACACTTTATCAGTCAGGATATCTTTGAAATTCTGCAACCCTACAAAATCTACTGCAGGTCCCAGACCATTCCAATCGAACATGCTGAAATACATCGAGCGAAAAATGGGATAAATAACGAAAAGCAGGAAGAGAATAAGAGCAGGCAGCAGGAACAGGGTAATGAGTAAAGTGTCTTGAAAACGGCGAGGGGTGCCCGATACACGCTTTAATTTCAGGACGTCTGGGATGGCAGGAAGTTGTTGCATGCAGCGACTCCTTTTTTCCAGGCTTCGTGGCACCTATTCAACATGGCGCCACGAAGCCTTTTTCAACCACAAACGTAGGTGGTTGAAAAACTACCTACGTTATCTTGCAAGGTTACTTTATTTCTTGCGCAACAGAATCTTCGATCGCCTGTGCCACCTGCTCGGGTGTCAGCGTGCCAGCGAAAAGGCCCTGTACGGAGTCGTTAAGGACGGAACCCGTGGCCGGAGGCAGGAACTGATCGTAGTACAGCTGAAAGTAATCGGCAGCAGCAAAAGTCTCCTGGACCGTGAGCATATTAGGATCCGTTAGGCCCGTCTCGGCGCCTTTCACCACCGGGATGCCCGATCCATTTGCGGCGATAACTGTCTGGTTCTCCACACTTGTCAGGTACTTGACAAAGTCAACGGCTTCCGGTTCGGCGTTCTTACCAATCGCAAAACCATTGCCGCCACCAACCACGTCCGTTCCAGCGCCCGCACCGCCCTCGACGGCCGGGAAGCCGAACAAACCAAGGTTCTCGCCGATACCCTGTTGGTCTGCGCTGTTGGCCTTCGAAGTGGAGGGAGCCCACTGTCCAGAGAGTTCCATAGCCGCCTTGCCATTACCAAAGGCTGCCTGCATGTCATCGTGGACTGCGCCGAGATAACCTTCCTGGAAGGGCTCGAGGGCGACCAATTCCTGGAGCTTAGTGCCAGCTTCGATAAAGCAAGGATCGGTAAAGGAACCCGTCCGAGCCATAGCAGCTTCAAATTTTTCCTGTCCGCAGAGACGAGTGGCAAGATAGTTCCAGAAGTGCATGCCAGGCCATTTGTCTCCCTCACCGATGGCGATCGGGGTAATGCCGGCGTCTTTCAATTTCTGCACATCTTCAAGGAACTCGGTCCAGGTTGCGGGAGGGGCGTCGATGCCAGCCTGTTCGAAGAGCGCTTTGTTGTACCAGAAACCAACCATGCCCATATCCCACGGCACACCGTAGTTCTTGCCCTGTGAGCTGTAGACACCCAAGGCACCCGGCGCAAAGCTATCGCGCCATGCGCTGTCGGCTTCGAGATCAGCAGTAATATCCTTCAGCAGGCCAGCTTCGACCTGTTGATTGAATGCACCGCCGCCCCAGCTCTGGAAAATATCCGGGGGATCGCCAGATTGCATCACGGTGGTGAGCTTGGTCTTGAAGGCTTCATTTTCAAGGACGGTGATTTCAATGTTGACATTCGGGTGCTCAGCCATATAATCATCGGCCATCTTTTGCCAGTCAGACAGGCCTGGGTCCTTCGTTGTGATGTGCCACCAGGTGACAGTGACTTTTTCAGCGGGTGCCTCCGTCGCGGCAGGCGGTTCAGTGACAGCGGGTTCATCAGTTGCAGCAGGTGGTGCTTCGGTTGCCGGTGCGCCACAGGCGGCCAGTATGAAAGTTGCAACGAGCAAAATACTCAAAATCATATAGATCTTGCGAGACATTTTCTTCTCCTTTTAAGTTTCTAACAGGTTATACTAGCGACGTGCGGAGAAAACCTCCTCACGAATGCGCAGGTCTTCCTTCTGTCTGCTTAGGGCTGAAGAGAAGGCCTGCAATTTATTTCTACAATGATTATGATCTCACCTCCTTTTTCCATTAGACAATTTTCAGTAACATTACCGCGCGTTATGTACATCAATCTATACAGCCGCAATTAATTCCTGGCAGGAATTGCGAATCACAAGCTGGGTCTGCATTCGATAGGTCTGATCGTCAAGCGGCACACCGTTGATGAGCTTGATCAACATCTGGGTTGCTACATATCCCATTTCGGAAATGAACTGATCCACAGTTGTCAGATTCATATATTTGGATTCCGTGATGTTGTCGAAACCCACAACCGACAAATCCTCCGGGATGCGCAGCCCTAATTCCTGGGCCACCTGGAAGACGCCCATCGCCATCTGATCATTCGATGCAAAAATGGCCGTGGGAGGATTGTCAAGCGCAAGAAGCTGACGCGCACCACTTATACCGGTCGCAGTGGTGTAATCACCTGATGCAATCAATTTCTCATCGATGGGAATGCCCGCCTTTTCCAACGCCTCGCGGTACCCTTTCAAACGGCGGTTCGAACTTTCCAATTCTGCACGTCCGCTGATAAGTCCAACGCGCTTATGTCCCAATCCAAGGAGATAATCCATCGCATCCATCGCACCCTGATAATTGGTCGCATGAACAGCGGGATAGTTCGGATTGCTGGCGAGTGGGTCAATCGAAACAATTGGCGCGTCAATTTTGAACTCACCCGCCACAGGCGCAACAATAATTACGCCATCAGAGATGGAATTTGTCAGCAGGGAAACATATTTTTGTTCGTGAAAGGCTCGTCCGCTTTTCCGTACATCGCCTGTCGTATATACCAAAAGATCAAATTCAGATTCAGCAATTGCACGGTTCACCCCCTTCATCACCTCAATTGCAAACGGGTAAGCAATATCCGGCATGATCAACCCGACCAGGTTCTTCTTCTGGCTCCGCATACTGCGCGCCGCAAGGTTGGTTGTGAAGCCCAGGTCATCGATCACAGAAAGGATGCGATCCTGCGTCTCGCTCGCAACATCCACCTTTCCGTTGAGAACCCGCGAAACC
>JANMSY010000696.1:0-2353 GCA_031389865.1 Anaerolineales bacterium
GACGGTTTATCCAAAACTTGCAGAAAAACCTCAAGGACCGATTCTTTCGGCAGGAAGCGGGCGGCACTTCAATGAGCCTGCATAGCAAAATCCATAGTGATGAGTAAGAATAGTATAATTTTATGAACCTTTGGGATATCAGAATATGGAAGTCGACCCCAATAGCCTTGACCCTGAATTGCGAACCGCGAAATTTTTATCTCTGGCATCTGCCTCGTTAGGTGTGATGAGCTTATGCCTGGCGATTGTCCCATTATGTGGTGGAGTCGCCAGCGTACTGGGGATTGTATTGGGCTTATTCAGTTTAAAGACTGAGAATAGTAGGACTGCACTAGCAGGCGTAATTATTTCGATTCTTGGAGTAGTGGTGACTATCGTATATTCATTGTTCCTATACTTTTTCCAAAAGTAAGGAGGTTAAGCAATTACGGATCCTTTCTCACTTGAGTTGAAAGATGTAAGCTTGATAGGCGGGAAGCTCTAAAATTGGCTTGTAATCGGTAAATGTACCGCCGTTGATCGTTAGTGGGGCGGCTGGTGTTGTGTCGAATAGTGATAGTGGGGTTAGGGTGGTATCCAAGAAGAGTTTCTCTTTTAGGCTCAAGGCGTAATCGGATATGGGTTCTCCTTTGAGATTGATCAAAACTAAAATGTTTTCACTATTATTACTTCGTATGATCGCATACACACCTGCGTTGCCTGTCTCAAGGATCGTGATACTACCTGTGCGTAACACTGAGTGCTCGGCTCGAAGTTTTGTGAGTGTCCGATAAAGATTGAGCAGTGAATTTCGATCCTGGCTTTGTTCGGCAACATTAACCTGCGGATAGTTCAGGTCTGGAGTGCGCCAGGGTGTGCCTGTGGTGAAACCTGCATTCGCGTCTGTGCTCCATTGCATGGGCAGGCGAATATCTTCGTCTGGTTTTTTGCCTTGCATGCCGATCTCTTCACCGTAATAGATGAACGGCGTTCCAGGGGAGGTCAGTAACATGACCGCCGCTAGTTTTGCTTTTTCTTCGTTGCCATTCAAAACGCTCATGACCCTATTCTGGTCGTGGTTCGTCAGGAACGTTGCATAATCTCCGTCTGAAATGTCTTTGAGGGTGAAATTCCAGGCGCTATTAATTCCAGTGTTTGATTCGCCTATGACACTATTCAAAATCCCGCTGGCAATTTCGAAGTTGAAGATATGGTCCAGTTGGCCGGTGTATTTTGTGGCCAGGAATGCGCCTGCACCATAGACTTCACCCACAGTGTAGGCGTTTGAGTTGCTGTTTTTATAAAACGTATAAAAGCCTTTGAACCACTCGTGGGTGGCTTCGGTGTTTTCAAGTTGATTACCTTCTTCGATTAAGTGCTTGGCTGCATCGATCCGAAAACCATCCAGGCCGATGTCTTCCAGCCAATACTTGGTCATTTCGAACATTTGGTTGGTTGCTTCCAAGTTGCGATAATTCAGATCCGGCATCTCGCTCCAAAAGAAGCCGTAATAGTAGCCACCATTCCCTTGATGCCAGTGATCTCCCGCGCTATCTGACCAAACATACCAGTCCCGATTTGTTGAATTGGTGTCTCGATTTGCATCCACGAAAAAGGGGTGCTGGCTGGAAGTGTGATTGAGAACAAGATCAATGATGATCTTAATCCCTTTTTGATGAGCCTCATTAAGCAGATTCTTGAAATCTTCCATTGTTCCATATTCGGGATTTACGGCATAATAATTCAGTACATCATAGCCATGGTAGGAAGGGGATGGATGGATCGGCATCAACCAAATTGCATTGATACCAAGCTCTTGCAGGTAATCCAACTTTAGTGTAATACCGTTGAAGTCGCCAATTCCGTCACCGTTGGAGTCTTTGAAGGAGCGAACGAAAATCTCGTAGAAGACCGCGTCATTCCACCAGGCGGTTGAATCCGTTTCGATGGGCAAATCCGCTGTTTGAGTTGAATCAGGCTGAGGCGTGATTGGAGGCGGAGGCTGGGTTGGTGGATTGCATCCAAAGAGGATGGATGTCCAAAGAATGAAAGTCAGGAATTTTTTCATGTTCAGTTAAAAATTCAGGGCGGTCAAATCGACCGCCCTGTTGTTTATCCTTTTACAGCTCCAGTGGTTAGGCCGCCGGTGATATATTTTTGCAAAGCTATGTAAGTGATCGCAACCGGCAAGGCTACAATGATCGCCATTGCGGCAAATCTATTCCAGGGGATGGCATTCGCATATTGCCCTGTCATGTTATATAAAGTCATGGCGAGGGTATAACTCTCGGGTTTGCTGAGGAAGAGCCAGGAGAGAGCGAATTCCTGCCAATGCCCAATGAAGCCCAGGAAGAAGGTGACCGCCAGTTGCGGG
>JANMSY010000699.1:0-2822 GCA_031389865.1 Anaerolineales bacterium
GCAGCCAACGCGCTTTCCCTGGGTGATTTGGCAGGCAATCCGGATTACATATTTGTGAAAGGGAACATCGCAGATCGGGAACTGGTCTCTTCCCTATTTAAACAATATCAACCGGTCGGCGTCATGCATCTGGCAGCAGAATCGCATGTGGACCGTTCGATCGTCAATGCGGACGATTTTGTTCAAACGAATGTCGTGGGAACGTACACCCTGCTGGATGCGGCACGTCTGTATTGGAACAGCCTGCCGGATGAAAAGAAAAAAGAATTTCGGTTTCTTCATGTTTCAACAGATGAAGTCTTTGGTTCATTGGGGCCTGAGGGGTATTTTTCAGAGGAAACGCCCTATGCGCCGAACTCACCCTACTCGGCATCGAAGGCAGCCAGCGATCATTTTGTGCGTGCCTACCATCATACATATGGACTGCCAACCGTCATCACAAACTGCTCGAATAATTATGGTCCCTACCAGTTCCCAGAAAAATTGATCCCGTTGATCATCATGAATGCGCTTTCCGGCAAGCCGCTGCCTGTTTATGGTGATGGATCAAACGTCCGTGATTGGATATTTGTGGAGGATCATTGCAGGGCGGTGAAGCTTGCTTTTGAAAAAGGCAGGCCCGGTGAAGTGTATGTGGTCGGCGCAAGTAATGAACAAAAGAATCTTAATCTCATCCATCAAATTTGTAACATACTGGATGATGTTGCGCCGATCGCTGAGGTTCCGCCACTGCGTGAACAGGGCCTGGAGAGTTACAGGGATCTGATACGTTTTGTCACGGACCGCCCGGGTCACGACAGGCGCTACGCGATTGATTCAGCCAGGATCACGCGCGAGTTGGGCTGGCAGCCTGAGGTCGGGTTCGAAGAGGGTTTACGTCGCACCATCGAATGGTATTTATCGAATCCCCAATGGGTGGACCAGGCAAGCGGCGGCGCGTATGGCGAATGGATCGAGAAGAACTATGCATGGCGTGCAGGAAAGGATTCCCAATGAAAGGGATTATCCTGGCGGGCGGGAAGGGCACGCGTCTTTACCCGCTGACACTCTCACTCAGTAAACAGATATTGCCTGTCTACGACAAGCCCATGATCTACTATCCACTGTCAATGTTGATGCTGGCAGGCTTACGGGAAATTTTGATCATCAGTACTCCGGATGCCCTGCCGGGTTTCAAGCAGCTGCTAAAGGATGGTTCTCACTGGGGCATGAAGTTTGAGTATGCAGAACAGGCTGAACCGCGTGGATTGGCCGATGCTTTTTTGGTGGGGAAGGATTTCATTGGAGACAGCTCTGTTTGCCTGATGCTGGGCGACAATATTTTATACGGCCAGGGGCTGGCTTCCCTGTTGCAGGAATGCGCCGGGCTGGAGCAGGGCGCCATTATCTTTGGATACAAGGTCAATGACCCTGAGCGGTACGGTATCGTTGAGTTCGATGCTGATGGCAATGTATTAAGCCTGGAGGAAAAACCTGCAAAACCGAAATCCAGTTTTGCGGTGCCAGGAATATACTTCTATGATAATCACGTGGTTGGCATTGCAGAGAATCTAAAACCATCTCCGCGCGGCGAGATAGAGATCACCGATCTCAACAAGGTGTATCTGGAAATGGGGCGGCTGAAGGCAAAAATGTTCAGTCGTGGAGTTGCCTGGCTGGATGCAGGGACACATGAGTCACTCCTGCAGGCCTCCATGTTCATCGAAGCGATCCAGCAGCGGCAGGGACTCATGATCTCCTGTCCGGAGGAGATTGCCTATCGAATGGGCTATATTACGAGAGACCAATTATGTGACCTGGGTAATGCACTGGCAGGCAATTTATATGGGGAGTACATTTTGGATATTGCCCGACAGGAACAGTGAAATTGAGGAGCAGTGTCTTTGTCAAATAATTTTTCCTATCAGGAGGGTGATGGATACTCTTTCGAAAGACATATCTCGGCGGATGATGTACAACGATTCGCCGAGATCGTGGGCGACCTCAACCCGATCCACCTGGACGTGGAATTTGCAGAAAAGTCCTTTTTCGAGAAGCGCATCGTTCATGGGGCATTTCTTGCCGGGCTGATCTCCAAAGTGCTGGGTATGGATTTTCCCGGGCAGGGAACCGTCTACATTTCGCAGAATTCTGTCTTCAAAAGACCTGTGTATGTGGATACAACGGTCTCGGTCGAGATTAAGGTGACGCAGGTACTACCGGAAAACCGCAGGCTGGTTTTGGATACCACGATCCTCAATGCCGATGGCAAGGTCTGCCTCGCGGGTTCGGCGACGGTCTGGCTGCCGTAGGAATTTGCTCAACGCCAGGGGGCAAGAGAATGGTTGTCTGGGAATCGCCGTGATGCTTGGCTGGATTGACAAATCCAGCCGCCAGATTCGGGGCAAATGCCAGTGTATCTCCTGCATGTACGGGATTTGGCAATCCCTCGTTAGCAGAATCAGGCAACTCCCAATGGGGCAAAAGAATTACAGCATCAAAGATACTATAATGTTTTACAATTCCAACAAATGAATCAACCTTCATCCCTCACCTTTTTGCGCTTTGTACTTGCGGCAATTTCATTCTTTGCCCTGTTCGCCTATTGGGATCTGCTTGAAGCCGCGCGGCGACTCAATATCATTGTTTCCGAGAGCAAGCCATGGATGGGCCTGTTCATTTTGTTAAGTGCTTTTATGATTGTGATGTTGTCGTTGCTGGCAATTAGTTTTTCAAGAATGGGGCAACGGCTGGTTAATTTTCTGGAATCCGTTGTTGAAACGAGATTTCAGAAATACCTGGGTGTGCTGCTTATCAGTCTGGGTTTAAGTGGCTTTGCAATT
>JANMSY010000031.1:0-5469 GCA_031389865.1 Anaerolineales bacterium
GGGACGCGTGCGTTCAGGGTCAAAAAGTCCTTCGGCTTCGAGCATGGACTTGAGCCGCATGAACTCCTGATACAACGCGCCTTCGCCTACAGGTCGGATCTGGTCTGCGTAGAGCTGGTATTGCCCGCTGATCTCGTAGACGCCGATCCTGCCGTGGACTTCCACCTCCATGCCATCCTGCAGCGGCAGCCTGATCCGCGCAGCAGACGTTTTCCACATTACGCATTTGAGCGCAGCGTTTGAATCTTTCAATGTGAAATACACATGTCCCGAAGCGGGACGTGATTGATTCGAGATTTCTCCCTGCACCCACACATCCTGAAGCTGCTCGTTCTCTTCAAGAAGCCTGCGGATGTAAAAGGTCAGCGTGGAAACTGTCCATTGCTGGGTGGAAAATAAACTGGGTTGCATCAGTGGGAGGATAATCGAAAAATGATGAATTAGGAAGGATGGACACAAGAATCTGACAAAACTCCGTGCTCTCCCGGGCAAGGAATTCTGCTACAATTCAACCATCCTATAAATTCTATCGGGAACAAAAGGTTTTTCACCCTTCATATTTTATCCATGAATCACATCTGGTCCCCCTGGCGCATGGAATATATCGAGAGCAACCACAAAGTTGACGGCTGTGTCTTCTGCATTATGCAGGCAATCGAAGACAGTCCCCAGAACCTGATCGCGTTCCGCGGCCAGCGCGCCTATGTGATCCTGAACCGCTATCCCTACACCAGCGGGCATTTGATGGTCGTCCCGTTTGACCATAAGCCTAATCTCGAAGAACTCGACCCCGGGACGCGCGCCGAAATGATCGAACTGTCCGCAGGCTGCATGACCGTCCTGCGCAAGATTTACAACCCACAAGCGTTCAATATGGGGGCGAACATCGGTGAAGCCGCCGGAGCGGGCGTCAAGTCACATGTGCATATCCACATTGTCCCGCGCTGGGCAGGCGACACGAACTTCATGTCGACATTGGGAGAGACTCGTGTCCTGCCAGAGGTGCTGGAAACTACATATTATCGGGTGAAAAAGGGTTTTGAAGAATCTTAATTTGCTCCAGGCGGCGGCTTGAGCAATATCAACAAATGTTCCAATCCATCCATCGTTTCCCGCTCGTCCGGTTCATCTTAATATCTTTCATCCTCAGCAATTGCAGTCCAAACATTTCAACTGCAACCTCCTCCCCAACCATCCTGGCAACTCAAATCCTTGATTCTGCTACACCAGAGCTGAACACACAGATTCCTGAACCCACCCCGTATGTCGAAGTCATCAATCCGTTAACGGGCCTGGCCGTCGAAGACCCCTCCCTGCTGCAACTCCCGGCCACGCTTGTTTCCATTTCACATTTCCCGGTCACTGCCCGGCCGCAGGCAGGGCTGTCCTTTGCACCATACGTCTTCGAGATCTACATTACCGAAGGTGCAACGCGTTTCCTTACAACCTTCTATGGCCAGATGCCTGAACCTGAAATTCCTGTTACTGGCAATTGTGAAGTGAGAAGTGAAATCTTTATACAAACCAGGATGATTCTTGGCAACCAGGTCTGGAACGACGAAAATCAGAACGGAATCCGTGAAGCATGGGAGAGCGGCGTTGGCGGCGTGTGTGTCAATCTCTATGATTCAAACCAGTCCCTGCTGCAACAGACCACTACAGATTCGAACGGCTATTACGGATTCAATGTCGAGCCGGGGACATACTTCGTCGCTTTTGCAAAACCCGATGGAATGGAATTTACCCCGAAAGACATTTGGGATGAGAAAAAGGACAGTGATGTGGACCCGGCCTCGGGCTGGACCCATGTACTGGATGTCTCCTCCCCGCTTCTTGACGTGGACGCAGGCTTGATCCCGTTAAATGTGCCTGTATCTTCATCCGAACTCCCGCCCGCCAAAGTTGGGCCCGTCCGTTCGGGTCGCCTGGTGTATGCCGATATTGCGGCGTTCTTTCCAGAGTCCTGTCTGATTTACGCGTTTGCCTCCGCAGAGGTGTTGACGGAGCTGCCGCAGTGCGCGTTTGTCTATCACGATATTCAGGGCGGCGGCTATATGCTGGACATCAACGAGATGGTCCAATATACGAGGGACAACCGCACGACAGACAAGCCAATTGACTACACGAGCAACGTCTATTCGGACGAGCCTCCTGCAGGCGGAACGGACGCTGCGCGGCTGCACGTATACACTGCCTGGTTGAACCAATCGGCCTGGGTCTATGACCCTTTGTATCAAAGCTGGTGGCGCCACGTGGATGCTGCCGACCCGCAGACTGCGGGCGAGGTACACCCTGAGATAGACCGCCTCAACAATCGACAGTTACATTTTGAGAATGTCATCGTATTATATGCAGAGCATGATGTTATCTCGCCGACGAATCTTGATATCCATCTCGAACAGGATTGGGTTGGGAATGCGCTGTTGTTCCGTAACGGGAAAAAGTACGACGTCCGCTGGAGTACGGTTGCAAGCGAAGAGGAACTCCAGACAGGCCGCCGCAAGCCCATCCAGTTTTTCTTTCCAGACGATACGACTCCTTTTCCGCTCAAACCCGGTCATACATGGATCGTGGTTGTCACCCCTGAAACACCTGTGACCGAAAAAACAGCGGGTGAATGGTTATTACAGTTCCATCAGCCGCCTGGGGCGAAGTAAAACCCCGCGCTCCCAAAAAGTATTGGGGACTATATGAGCCCAATAGAAGCGAAGTTGGGATTAGTAATTGGTAATTGAGACAAGAGACTAGAGACTGGAGAATTATCAAATGATGTTTCGTAAGACATTCGGCTTGAGGGGTAGTGGATAATTTATGTCTACCAAACGAAACCTTTTACTTTTACTGATTTTACTGTTTACTGCATGTACCAATGGCAATTCAACACCAACGCAACCTGGAAACCCAGCAGAACTACCCACAAAGATTGTTGCAACCGAATTATCTCCAACTTCCACCCCATCCGTATCACCTACTCCACAACCGTTTCCAATACCCCTCACATACGGGCCCGATGAATTCCCGCAGGGTTTCAACCCGTTATCTGGGCAGCGCGTCTCCGACCCGCTGCAATTGGATACCCCGGCACTGCTGCTCTCGGTTTCGCATTTTCCTCCCGTGGCGCGCCCACAGGCGGGTTTCTCGTTCACGCCCTTCGTGTACGAGTATTACATCACCGAAGGTTCCACGCGGCATCTCGCGGTTGTTTATGGTGAGTTCCCTGAACCTGAAATCCCATTGCGCGGCGATTGCAAAGTCCGCATGGAGCCGATGCCGCAAACAAACAATATCCTGGGGAATCGCGTGTGGCATGACAAAAATGGGAACGGCGTTCAGGATCCGCGCGAGGGTGGCATTGGCGGTATCTGCATACATCTGCTCGACGAAAACGGTGCGCAGCTTCAGCAGACCACAACCGATAGCAACGGCTATTATGGATTCGATGTCGAACCTGACAGCTACATCATTGAATTTCAGAAACCTTCCTGGATGGATTTCGCTCAGAAAGATATCGGGGATGAGGCGACGGATAGTGACGCGGATCCATCGTCGGGGCAAACAGACGCGCTTGATATCTCGACATCCTCGGTTGCTTTTCTGGATGCAGGGCTGGCCCCGTCACCCGGCGTCAGCCCCACTGCCGACCCAGCCGTGGAACTTCCTGCAGCAGAAGTGGGTCCCATCCGTTCGGGACGCATTTTTTATAAATACATGGGCGCGATGTATCAGGATAGCTGCCTGATCTACGCCTCTGCCGACCCGGATGTGCTTTCGCAGATCCCGGGTTGCGCGACGGTAGCCCATACCGTCTCAGGCGGAGGGGCGATGCTTCCGCTGGAACGCATGGCAAGGATCGCCGAACAAAACAAAAAGTTTCGTGCAAATTTTAATTACACCGGCAATCTTTTCTCAGAGGAAGTTCCTGCAGGCGGCCAGCCCGCAACAGAGCTGCGCGAATACTGGGCGCTGCTCAACCAGTCAAAATGGACCTATGACGCGGCATCGGGATCCTACTGGCGCTACGTGGATGAGTCAAAATTGGAGACAGCAGGCGTCCTGCGCCCGGCAATAGACCGCCTCAATGGCAGGCAGTTGCAGTTCGAGAATGTGATTCTGTTGTTTGCAGAGCATACTGTCATCACTCCGACCATTGTGGATATCAACCTGGCGCCAGGTGGCGCGGGAAACGCTTATCTCATGCGCGATGGACAGATGTATAAGATCAAATGGAGCACCTTCGCAGCCGAATACGAACAAACAACGGGACGCAGCCGGCCGATACAGTTTATCAATCTGGATGGAACACCTGCCGCTTTAAAACCCGGTCATACATGGGTGATCATCTTTGGCCTTGAATCATATCTGGAAGACTTAAAAGCTGGAATATGGAGGGCGCGCTTCGTTGCGCCGGAAGGTGCGAAAGCCGAATAAGCAATGTCATTGCGAGCGCACCTTGCGAAGCAATCTACACATAAGTAGAACGTGTTTCAAAAATGTCATCCTGAGCCCTTCGGCCCGGCTCAGGATAAACTCCGCGAAGGATCTCTAATGCTGAAAGTACGAGACTCTTCGGTCGCGACGAACGCTCCCTCAGAGTGACATGCCATTTTTGAGATGACTTGTAGTGTTTCTCAGTATAAAATTCTTCCGTTAAACGGAAGATTGCTCCGCTCTCCTCGCAACGACATAATTCAGCCTATAATCAATACATGTGCCGCATACTATTGCTGCTTCTCTTCCTCGTATCTGCATGTTCCACTCAGCAGGCCGCCCAACCAACTTCAACTGCGACTGCAATTCCCAATACTCGAACGATACCTACGCCCACCACTATTCCATCACCCACATCGACTCCCCAGCCGCGGCTCGCCACTGTCACATACGGACCTGAACTCGAAGATTTTCCCGCAGGCGTGAATCCGCTCACGGGGCGCGCGGTGGAAGATCCATCGCTGCTCGGTTTGCCCGCGGTGCTTGTGTCCATTAGCAATATGCCGTTTACCGCGCGTCCACAAGCGGGACCCGGTTTCGCGTCGTGGGTATATGAGCTCTACATCGGCGAAGGCGCGACCCGTTTTATGAATATCTTCTACGGCGATTACCCCCGTACGATTCCCAATATCCGTGGTGGATGTGATGTGCGGGATGAGATCATTCGTCCCAACGGCGATTGGATCGGCAACCGCGCCTGGCTCGATGAAAACAAGAACGGTCAGCAGGACGCGTGGGAGATGGGAGTCGGCGGCGTGTGCGTCCGCCTGCTACACGGCAGCAGCCGGGAGGTCATGGATGAAGCGGTCACCGATTCGAATGGCTACTATGCATTCGAACGTCCAACTGGGAATGCCATCATTCGATTCGAAAAATCCGATTCGTATGAATTCACGAAACAGGATGTCGGGGACGATGACCGTGACAGCGATGTGGACGTCAACGGCGAAATAGAAATCCTCCGCACCGATTCAACCGCTT
>JANMSY010000055.1:0-2541 GCA_031389865.1 Anaerolineales bacterium
GGCCTGGCCGCAGTGGTTCCTGTGCTGACGGGCGATGCGTTTAACGCGATGCTCAAGCCGGTGCCCGACACAAGCGTGTTGATCCCGCTGGCAATCATTATTGGTGTCTCGCAGGTGATACGCGGCATCCTGCAGCTTGGACGCAACTTCGGCGCTGAACTTCTCGCGCAAAATATGGAACGTTCGGTGCGCGACGAACTGTATCTATCGTTGCTGGGAAAGAGCATGACCTTCCACAACCTTCAGCCTGTGGGCGATACCATGGCCCGCTCCACGAACGATGTGCGCGAGGTCAACTACATGTTCAGCCCCGGCATCAACCTGGTGGTGGGTTCGCTTGTCTTTTTGTTAATGCCGATCCTTGTCGCAGGACGTTATCACCCGGCGCTTATCACCGTTCCAGTGGTTTACATCATCCTATATTTTGTTTTTCTCGCCCGTTATCTCAAAACGCTCGCGCCCATCACAGATGAAGTGCGCGCCACATTCGGTGAGATGAACACCCATCTTTCCGAATCATTGGACGGCGTGGAAGTGGTCAAGGCTGCCTCACAGGAAAACGCAGAAGTGGATCGCTTCGTGATGAACGCCAGCCGCGTGCGGGATGCATTCGTGCAACAGGGTGACCTCGAGGGGCGTTACGTTGCCATGCTCCTGCTGGGTGCTGCCTACGCCTTTGGCCTGTTCCATTCCCTCCTGCTTTTTCGCAGCGGACAGCTGGACCTGGGCGCGGTGGTGGCGTATTTCGGCCTGCTGCGCCTGCTTGAGTTCCCCACATTTGTATCCACGTTTGCGTATTCACAGATTTCCCTGGGGATCTCCAGTGCGCGCCGCATTCTGGAACTCATCAACCGCGAGACCCATCTCGACCAGAATGCGCAGGGATATGCCGAGGCGATGAAAGGCGAAGTGGAATTCAAAAACGTAAGCTTTGTCTATAACTTAAGCGGCATCCATGGGGAGCATGCTTCGTCCGCAAAAGAGGATGTGCTTCAAGACATTTCCTTCAAAGTGAAGCCGGGACAGACAGTTGCCATCGTAGGTCAAACGGGCGCGGGGAAAACATCACTTGTGAAACTTCTCAACCGCACCTATGATGCATCACAGGGACAGATCCTGGTGGATGGCGTGGATGTGCGCGATTGGAATCTGGCCGCGCTCCGTTCGCAGATCTCGATGATCGAGCAGGATATCTTCCTGTTCTCACGGACCGTCAGTGAGAATATCGCCTTCGGAAAGCCGGATTCGACTCAGAGTGAGATCGAATCGGCGGCAAAGTCTGCACAGGCAGATGACTTCATCCAGACTTTTGACAAGGGCTATGCCACCGTCGTCGGGGAACGCGGTGTCACGCTCTCCGGCGGGCAGCGTCAGCGCATTGCACTGGGTCGCGCCTTCCTGACCGATCCGCACATTTTGATTCTGGATGACTCCACGTCCGCGATCGATTCGGCGACGGAGGACAAGATCCAGCGCGCCATCTCCAACGCAGCGCGCGGGCGGACAACGTTCATCATCACGCATCGCCTCTCACAGATCCGCTGGGCAGACCTGATCATCGTTCTGCGAAAAGGCAGAATCGCCGCCATCGGCACGCACGACGAACTGATGAAGACATCCGACGCGTATTCGAAGATATTCAGGGAATGATAACCGGAGTCAAAAGTCTCCCGACTTTTGAAAGACCAAAAGCCAACGTCTGGAGACGTTGGAGTCCTTCTTTATCGAGAGAGAGAATATGGGTTTCTTTTCTGGACTAAACGACGAAAAATATGACCGTCAGTACACAGACCGTGAATTGATGCGCCGCATTATGAATTTCTTCGGGCCACAAAGAGCGCGGCTCCTGTGGGTACTTGCGCTTGTTGTTGTACTGGCGGTAATCGGCGCGGCGCTGCCGATTGTCGTGGCACGCATGGTTGACCTGCTCAAGGGACAGGCGTCCCTGGAAGCCATCACGCTTGTCAGTCTTGCCGTGTTGGGAATTGGCATTGGTTTGTGGGGATTGAACTGGGCGAGACGCAGCCTTGTTGTGCGCGCCGTGGGAGATGTGGTTCTCGAACTACGCACGCGTGCCTTCCGGGCCGCCGCTGAACACGACTTATCATTTTACGATCAGTTCTCGTCGGGACGCATTGTCTCGCGTATTACCTCAGACACGAATGACTTCGGCCAACTGGTTGTGATTGTCACCGATGTGGGGTCACAAATTGTACAGGCTGTTATTCTTGGCGTGGTACTCTTCCGCACGGACCTGAAGCTGTCGCTACTGCTCATGATATTCCTGCCCGTTATCTTTGCGGTTGCTGGCGGGTTCCGTGTGCTGGCCCGTAAGGTCACCAAGCGCGGCATGAAAGCGATGGCCGATGTCAATGCTGCGATCAAGGAAACGATCAGCGGCATATCCATTGCCAAGAACTTTCGACAGGAAGAGAGTATTTTCAAGTCATTCGACGAATCGAACCAGCAGTCATACCGCGTCAATGTGCAGCGCGGCTTTGTGCTCTCGCTGGTCTTCCCCACGCTCAACGCGTTGGGCGG
>JANMSY010000107.1:0-2235 GCA_031389865.1 Anaerolineales bacterium
TCGCCATTGAGCGTGTCCAATTTGCTGAACAGGCACGCCAGGCACAATTACTTCAGGCCACCGAGAAATTACAAACTGCCCTGCTCAATTCCATATCGCACGATTTGCGCACGCCTCTCGTGTCCATTACCGGTGCTCTCACCAGCCTGGATGAGCAATCTGAAACGCTGAATGATGAATATCGTCATAACCTTGTTGTCACCGCCCGCGAAGAAGCCGACCGCTTGAACCGCCTTGTTGGCAATCTTCTTTCCATGACGCGCATCGAGAGTGGCGCCATGAAACTTCGCGTCGAACCGGGCGATGTTCAGGATGTTGTCGGCACCGCGCTCGAACAGCTTGGCCCGCGTATCGCTAATCATAAAGTGCAGGTGCACGTCCCTGCAGATTTCCCGCTTGTGCCAATGGATTTCACGTTAATGGTGCAGGTCATCGTCAATGTATTGGAGAACGCCGTCAAGTATTCACCCGAAGATTCTCTGATCGAAGTCACTGCGGATTTACTGGATGAAAAAGCACGCCTCAAGATCGCGGACTTTGGGGTGGGCATCCCCGCCGAGGACCTTTCGCGCGTCTTCGACAAGTTCCATCGCGTCCAGCGTCCTGAAAGCGTCAGTGGAACCGGGCTGGGATTATCCATCAGCAAGGGAATTGTCGAGATCCATAACGGTCACATAGAAGCGCGTGCGCGTGATGGCGGCGGGACGATCATCATTATCGAATTGCCATTAGCGGCTCGGGATCCAGGCGATGAGTGATGCAGGTCAACGCGTGCTGGTAGTGGATGATGAAAACGCCATTCGTCGTTATTTGCGCGCGGCATTATCCGCGCAGGGATTCACCGTTTACGAAGCTGCAAGTGGAGCAGAAGCCTTGAACGCGGTCTTGAGCAGTCGCCCCGATATCATCATCCTCGATCTGGGTTTGCCCGATTTTGATGGCATTGAAGTGACGAGGCGTCTGCGTGAGTGGTCGCAGACACCCATCATCATTCTCTCCGTCCGCGAAGCCGAAAACGACAAGATCGCCGCCCTAGACGCGGGTGCCGATGATTACCTCACCAAACCCTTCGGTACAGGAGAACTGATGGCGCGCATGCGCGTCGCCATGCGCCGTCTGGCAAGTAAACCCGATGAACCTGTTTTGCAAGTGGATGATCTGAAAATGGATCTATCCCATCGTTTGGTGACAGTTAATGATAATGAGATTTCGCTTACGCCCACCGAATATGACATTCTGCGTTTGTTATTACAAAACGCGGGGAAGGTTTTAACACATCGTCACTTGTTAAGGCAGGTATGGGGAACAGCTTATGAAAGCGAAATGCATCTGCTCAGGGTCAACATCAGCAACCTTCGAAGAAAAATTGAGTCTGATCCCGCGCGGCCGCATTATCTGGTAACAGAGTCGGGGGTTGGGTATCGCCTGCGCGCAGAGGATTGATTGTCAATCTCCCTCCAGGCTGGCGTGCCGCAGATTGTGATAGCTCGTAAAGAAAAGTATTTCCCGGATCGTCAGTTTCCCGATCAATGGATGCGGCAGTAAATATCCGTCCAATTCACTTTCATTCCATTTCTCAGCAATTGATACAAGATCTGTGCTGGCTTTTGACCACTGCTCCAGCAGTTCGGCCTTTTTTCTCTTCGGCAGCTTCCGCCGGATTTTTTTGCTCTGGAAGGAAACGCCCGGACGCCTGCGCGCCTTTGGCTATCTCGGCTCTATACATTTCACAAATTTCCTCGTACGTTTTGGATCGTCTTTCAGGTTTTCCAAACATTGCCTGCAGGGTGAATTTCGGCAACTTCAATGCCTTTACAATCGGCTTATGGGATTTAATAAGATGATCTACATTGTCTGACGCAGACCATACTTTTCCGTGCCGGGTGAAGAAATCTTTGGCAGGGATTTCTGTGAACCACTTTGTAACGCGTTGATTTGCATCTTGGAGGGCAGTTATTAATTCGGTCCTTGTATTAATCTCTGTCATGTTTTCTCCTCGAATTTTTCAACGACCCAAAAATGGGACAAGCCAAATATTTTCAAAGGTGTTTTTTCCAGGAACTGTAAGATCCCGCGCAAGACTTTTCCCAACGATCCGAATTTTGCGATGATATTATCGTACGCGCCGAAGATGATCGTTCGTTCGATAAATTTCACTGGTAAGCCTTCGAATAACTTTTCCAGATCTTTCCCTGAATATACACGAACATGCGGAGCAAGTTTGTCGCGCCATGC
>JANMSY010000110.1:0-6572 GCA_031389865.1 Anaerolineales bacterium
GTCATTGCGAGGGTTCTTTGCGAAGCAATCTCATATTTTCGAGCAATTTTCCGTCTGAGGAGTAAGATTGCTTCGTCGGGAAAGGCACCCTCCTCGCAATGACGGTAAAACCTGTGATTTACTGAAATTATATACCCGTTACCGCCTGTAATTCAACCTGCAATTCAATCGGACGCAGCACCTGTCCGCATAACCTGTCGATCAGGAAGGCATAATCTGCCGCAACTTCCTTAAGGTAGTCATACCGCCCGCTTGCGCCCGCATGACCCGCAGCATAGTTTGTCTGCAGGAGCAGCAGGTTGTTATCGGTCTTTACTTCGCGCAGTTTCGCCGCGAACTTGGCAGGTTCCCAATACGCCACGCGTGGATCGTTGAGCCCCGTAGTGATGAGCATATGTGGATATTCCGTGGGGCGGATATTATCGTACGGGGAATAGGACATCATATATTTGTAGTGGTCGGGATTCTCAGGGTTGCCCCACTCATCATATTCAAGAGCCGTGAGAGGGATGGTTGGATCACTCATCGTGGTAACTACATCCACAAAAGCGACCTTGGCGATGACTGCTTTGAAGAGATCGGGCCGCATTGTAAGGCACGCGCTAACGAGAAGCCCGCCTGCTGAGCCGCCTTCGATGGCGAGTTTTTCCTTTGAAGTGAAGCCCTCTTTGATGAGATGTTCTGCGCAGGCAATAAAATCGGTGAATGTGTTTTTCTTGTTGAACAGCCTGCCATCCTCATACCAGGCGCGTCCCATGTCTGAGCCGCCGCGAATGTGGCCGATGGCGAACACAAACCCACGGTCCAGTAGCGAGAAGCGCTTCGAGCTAAAGTCTGCGTCGATGGCTGAACCGTACGCTCCGTATCCGTAGAGAAGCGTTGGGTTGCTTCCATCCCGTATCAGATCTCTTTTATAGACCAGTGAGATCGGCACCCGATTCCCATCGGATGCTGTCGCGTAGATTCGTTCGGAAACGTATTGCAGCATGTCATAGCCACTGGGAATTTCATCCTGTTTCATCAGCTGCCACTCGCCGGTATCCATATGGTAGTCAATGACGGAATGAGGCGTGATCAGTGATGAATACCTGAAACGCAGCATCTGTGTATCATATTGTGAATTGGATTCCAGTTCTACGTTGTAGGCAGGTTCGGGGAATTGTACATAGCGGACGTTCTTCAGCGCGTCCGTGGCGCTGATGCGGATCTGCCGCAGTCCATTTTTACGTTCATACAGAACGATATGGTCCTTGAATGATTCAACATAATCAAGAAGTACATCTTCGCGGTGTGGGATCACCTCAAGCCAGTTTTCGATTTCAGGGTGTTCGACGCCTGCCTTCATCAAGCGAAAGTTTCTTGCCAGGTAATTCGTGACGATAAAAAATTGTCCATCCTGGTGGGCAGCGAAATACTCCACGCCATCCACGCGAGGCGAAAGGACCCTTAGTTCGCCGCCGCGCTGGTTGGCAGACAGAAAACGGATTTCCGTTGCCCTGGTGCTATGGTGATGCGTCAGGATATAGGCATTGTCCCGCGTCTTTTGAATAAAGAGGAAATAGGACTCGTCATCCTCCTGAAAGATCAGGCAATCCTGCGAAGAGTCCGTGCCGATCCTGTGTTGGAACAGGCGATAGGGCCGTTCGGCCGCGTCCATTGTGAGATAAAAGATGGTTTCACTGTCATTTGCCCATTCGACCCCGATATGAAAATAGACACTGCTATATGTGTTTTCAATTGCTTCAGGATACATCACCTGATTTGTCAGGTCCTTAATGTAAACTGTGTATATCTCTGTGCCTTCCACATCTACCGAATACGCAAGTTTGCTTCCATCCGGGCTGACCGCGAACGCGCCAATACTGCAAAAGGAGTTCTCTTTGGCGAGCAGGTTCTGATCCAGCAAAACCTCCTCGGAATTTTCGAGCGAGTCCTTTTTACGACAGTAAATGGGATATTGTTGGCCCGCTTCAGTACGCGTGTAATAGAAATACTCGTCCCTTTTCTCAGGGACGCTTGAATCCGTTTCCTTGATGCGCCCTTTCATCTCTGCATAGAGCATAGCCTGCAGGGGTTTGGTGTGACCCATCACCTCCTCGAGATAATCGCTTTCTGCGCGTAGATATTTCATCACGTCGGGGTCGTGGCGGTCACGCATCCAGTAATAGTTGTCTGTACGTGTTTCGCCGTGTTGGGTGATCTGGTAGGGCCGTTTGGGCGCCGTGGGAAAGAAAGACATAGTTAACCTCTCAAAATTGGGGTACAGGTGGAGTAAAAGTATGAAGTTTTGGGAGCTACAAAATGGAAATCGTACAGGAGGAATCATAGCCGCGTTGCGGGTGGATTCCCTGCGTTGTTACGGTGTTGCATTGGATTTACAATTTTCAGCCGTAGCCGCGAACGGGGGCAAACGGGATTATAACAAACCATCCTTAAAGCCCAGCGTAGTCTGGAGTAGAGCCGAATGCCCCTTTTGAACCACCTATCTGTAGGCGACCGCGTCCTGAGTCTGGTAGATTTTGGCGATTACATCTTCCAGGGGTGGATCGGAAATCGTAATATCGACCACGCTTCCCGCATTCGTGAGATGTGCGAGCACTTTTTCCACGGGCATTATGTGTGTATCGAATCGCAGCTTTACGCCGTAGTGTCCCACTTTAAGAATTTCAACCCCATCCAGTGAAAAGTTGGCAGGCACCTCTTCTGCATATCGGATTTCGACCAGTTTGGATGTGAGGAACTTGCGTTTGAGGTTGGATACCTTATCCTCGTACACGATCTGCCCGTGATTGATGACGATCACGCGCCGGCATAAGGCTTCGAGATCGCCCGCGTCATGAGAAGTTAACAGCACACCCACATTTTCGAGCCTTGCCATTTCGCGGATCGCATCACGCATGTGCTGCTTGGCGACCACGTCCAGGCCGATGGATGGCTCATCGAGCAGAACCAGCTTCGGGCGATGGAGGAGCGAGGCGGCCACCTCACATCTCATCCGCTGGCCGAGAGAAAGCTTCCGTACAGGAGTCTCCAATAGATCCTTAATCTCAAATGCTTCAGAAAGTTGACCGATGCGCATTTTCGTGTCGCGGTCATCCATCTCGAAAATTTTTCCAAAAAGCGTGAACGTATCAATGGCGGGGAGGTGATACCAAAGTTGTGGGCGCTGACCAAAGACTGTACCAATGTGATAAGCGAGCTTTTGACGCTCCTTCCACGGGACGTAGCCAAGTACTTTTGCTTCACCCCCTGTAGGATGAAGGATACCTGTCAGCATTTTGATCGTGGTGGATTTGCCCGCGCCATTGGGGCCGATGAAGCCCAGCAACTCACCCGCTTCCATCTGGAACGTGAGCCTGCGTACCGCTTCGACAGAACTGTATTGCGGATTGAACAGTGCACGGACAGAACCACCCATGCCCGCGGCTTTTCGTTTGGTCTGGAATGTTTTTTGGAGGTTGGTGACTTCGATGGCGGGCATAAGGATATTTTAGTCTAATTGCGGTGCAAAAGTGCTCCCAGCGCCGTCCCCGGCGCTGGAATTACTCGGTGATCGCCGCCGGGGACGGCGGCGTGAGCGGGTTTCGCACCAGAAATTAGTCGAACAGTCTGCACAAGTCTAATCAAACTTGAAGGCAACACGGATTTCGAGTATCCTTATTAAATCTTGATCGAATAATGGAAGTCCTGTTTCGTGTTTTTGAAAGGAGAACGCCCATGCTATTACAAGGAAAGAAGGTAGCCACCCTGGTTGCTGAAGGCGTGGAAGACCTGGAATATTATGTGCCCATGATGCGTTTGCAGGAGGAAGGCGCACAAGTGCTGACCGCCGCACTTGACCTCAAACCGATCCATGGCAAAAACGGGCTCAAGATCACCCCTGATGCAACGATCGAGGATCTGGTTGCCGATGACCTTTTTGGTCTTATCCTGCCCGGTGGATGGGCGCCCGATAAATTGCGCCGTTACCCGGCTGTGATTGATCTCGTCCGCACAATGGATACGCGGAAAAAGACCATTGGCATCATCTGTCATGGAGGGCTGATCGCCATCTCGGCAGGGATCATGAAGGGACGCCGCGCCACCGGTTCACTTGGCATCAGGGATGATATCGTCAATGCTGGCGGCACATGGGTGGATGAGTCTGCTTTTCAAGATGGAAATCTCGTTTGGGGACGCGTCGTTGCAGACATCCCCGATTTTTGCCGTGAACTTGTGCAGGCCTTGATCGAAGAGGCTGGCTAGCCCCCTCCTTCCTTGTGCAGTTGATCAAACGTCTTCCCCAGGCTTCATGAAAGGAAACCTGGGGAAGGTTCGGTTTACAGGACTTCAAGCAGCCTGACCGGCAATTGCATCAATCGGTGGTGGCCGTGCATCCAGGCAATTTGAAACTCGCAATGCGAGTCTGCCAGCCTGCCACGCTCGACGCCTGACCGGCTGCGCTGTAATATTCATTGACGTACCAGAAGGTGCAATCATCGACCGGGTCGACGTTCAGTGATGTGTAATCACCCCAACGGGAATTTGTAGTTCGCTGTACGCCCGTCCCGTTGATGATGGTTCCCTCACCGAGAGACATCATACCCGGCGGATCGGCCGCAAGCCGCCCGGTATAGCGAATACCGGGGTATACATCCACGCCATTGACCACGCTGTAGCCGATGGCGATGTTGCCCTGCCGGTCCATGGCAGCACTGCCCATCCAGCGATGCACGCCATCAGCGGGATTGTACGTCCCCTGCTGGTACACGGAATAGGTTCCATTGGCGCGTCTAATCTCATACCAGCGGACACCTGCAACACCCGGTGCAGCCTCCACGGATTGATTGGTCACGAACGATTCATACGTTCCGAAGTTGCGATACGCGAGCCGATGAGTTGGTCGCTGGCGATACGATAGGATATCCAGTTTTTGATTCGGATTTGTAATGCCCGGCTGTGGCAGGCAGTCACGCGAAGTTGGAGCGCAGGGAAAGACAGAATCGAAGGATGCGACCGGTAATTGTGTCGCAAGCGTGAACGATGCACTGGGTTTGGAATTCCAAAGCACATTCAATTCAAAGATATTTAGAGCATCGAATGTCGCGCCATAAGGTGAATTGTCATCCTGGGTTCCTACGATTGGGGCGGGAGCGTCATTCTTTGGTTTGGTCTTGCCATCCACGTCCGCTGGGAGCAGGCCATCACCGATCAGATTGAGAGGCACCACATCAGAGTCCAGGAAGAACTGAACGGCACGTGCCTTGCTCTGCCCATTGACCATTTTGTTCTTCTCGAGCGCATAGACGCTAATGCCATATCCATCCACAGATCCGAAGTCACGTGTAGTGAGAATATAAGAGTCTTTCCACACGCCATACTTTGGATAGTCAGGGAAGAAATAGCCGCCATCCGGGTCTGGTTGTGTGATAAAGGCGTACCGGTAGTATGCGCCAGTCGGGTCGCCTGTCTGTGAGATTGCGACACAATCATAGAATGGAAGGCTTGGATCATCAAGACCACGCGTCGTGAATTGCGAAAGCAGCCATCGATCCGCGAACTGGTCGTAAAGCACGATCGGGTCGCCGGATGGATCAGTGCAGTCTTCCACTTCAAAGCCGCTCCACAGTGTTCCCGTGTCAAGAGGTCCAAGCAGGAGATTCCCCTGTTTGTCATAGACTGCAAAGGCCAGATTCACCATTTCAACATAGTGGTTCGGCCCAACGTCACCCACCGGGTCTGGTGGATTCACGCGGAACCCAAAGATGTTGAAATTATCCTGGTTGCTGATCCCCTCAAAGTTCGCCAGGGGAGCCGCAATCGTGAGCATGCTGTTCACTGGAGATCTGGCTGCCAAGGATGCGCCCGCAGCTCCATCACCCGAGAAGCCATCATGCACAATTTGCGGACCGCGATCCGGTCGCACGTCAACGGGATCAGCGTTGGGGTCATCCGGTACCTGGGGAGGCGTCTTCTTGGGCAGATCGCGCAGAGCTGGTGATACATCGAATGCAATAGAATCTGTAAACTTTGCCTTCGGTGCCTTAAAAGTTTGCTGGGGGGCACTGTCACTGGTCGCCGCGGCAGCCGGCACTACGGCAAGAAGGCTGGCAATGATAAGCAGCCCCATAACCACGCCTGCTAATTTTTTGAGATTCATTTTGTCATGTTCCTTCCTGGTGGGTTGAATTCGTGAACTCAATTGATTCATGTTTGTCCCGGCCTTACAAAGGTGGTTATTATTTCTTGTTCACCTCCTTCTCTGAAAATTGGATCAACACACGACAACCATGCAGGCATGTGCTGCGTGGTTGTCACGAATAATGATTGTCAGTGTGGTTTGCGGGCCGGGTTGAAATGGGCGTCTGAAAGGATTATTCGTCCGCAAACGGCAGGCTCTCCCCTTCATTGTATAAGAATTCGAGGCAGATTTCAAGCACTATTTTCCCACGGGGTGTGGTCTAAATTTTCGGGGAAGAGGAGCGTTGGTAGAGAGCCTTGCCATGCTTGAAATTGCGCCAGGGATTTTTCTTGGGTGGCGGGGGTTCTTGGATAGGTTGCTCGGGTAAGGGTTTACCAAAATCGCCTTGGCG
>JANMSY010000120.1:0-3663 GCA_031389865.1 Anaerolineales bacterium
CCGATTGAAGAACCGAGCATCCCTGCGTCATTCCGTGTGCTGGTCAAAGAGCTGCAGTCACTCGGTCTTGCTGTGGAAGCGATCAATGAAGGCGGTGACATTGTCAAATTTGGTAAGGATGAAGAAAAGCAGCACCCACCAAAAATGGATACAGGTTTACTGGGCATCGGAAGTAACCTGATAACCAAACAGTAATCTTGACGGCACGGGAAGTGAGTGATAAGATTACTCTCCGTTGCCAAAAGAGAAAGCGGCAATAATCCCGCTATTAGGCATGGCACTAAAAATGAGGCCATCAGTGAATAATGATGGCCTCATTTCTTGCGAAAAATCATTGTAAAGAAAGTAATAATCGGAGGCTGATTGTGCCGACAATAAATCAAATGGTCCGAAAAGGACGCAAAAATAAAAAAGCAAAAAGCAAAGCCCCGGCTCTGCAGTACACGTTAAATTCGTACAAGCAACGCCGGGTCCGTCAGGATAAAGGCGCACCGCAGAAACGCGGCGTTTGTACTATTGTGCGTACAATGACGCCGAAGAAGCCTAACTCCGCTTTGCGAAAGATTGCACGTGTCAAGTTGACCAATGGTATCGAAGTGACAGCCTACATTCCTGGTGAAGGTCACCAGTTGCAGGAACACTCGGTAGTGTTGGTGCGTGGTGGTCGTGTGAAGGATTTGCCTGGTGTGCGTTATCACATCGTTCGCGGTTCCCTCGATACGACCGGTGTTGCCAATCGTAAGCAAGGCCGTTCCAAGTACGGCGCCAAGCGTCCAAAGTAATTTTGATGGAGTATTAAAGTATGCGCAGAGCTAAACCTGATAAGCGGGAGATCCTCCCTGATATTCGCTATAACAGCATACATGTTCAGACCATGGTCCAGCATGTGCTTAAACGCGGCAAGAAAAGTGTTGCCGTCGGCCTGATCTATAAGGCTATGGATATAATTAAAGAGCGCACAGAAAAGAATCCTTTGGATGTCTTTGAAGGCGCTTTGAAGAACGTTTCTCCTGTAATGGAGGTCCGTCCTCGCCGAGTGGGTGGTGCCACCTATCAGGTGCCCATGGAGGTTTCGTCGGACCGCCGTACTACCCTGGCGTTCCGCTGGATTTTGGCTGCGGCTCACGACCGCTCGGGAAAATCCTTTCCCGAAAAATTAGCTGGTGAATTAATGGACGCCTTTAATGAAACAGGCGCTGCCATTCGCAAGCGTGATGAAACTCATAAAATGGCAGAAGCGAATCGCGCCTTCTCTCATTACCGCGTTTAATTTGATCATATAAGAATCGTAAAGGTAACTTTAAAGAATGGCTCGTGAGTATCCGCTCGAGAAGTACAGAAATATTGGGATTATTGCCCACATTGACGCTGGTAAGACTACAACTACCGAGCGTATTATGTTTTATACCGGTAAAACACATCGTATTGGCTCGGTTGATGATGGTACAACTGTTACTGACTGGATGGTTCAGGAACGTGAGCGTGGTATTACCATTGTGTCCGCTGCTGTTTCTGCTGAATGGCGGGGCTATCAGTTCAACTTAATTGATACTCCAGGGCATATTGACTTCACAGCGGAAGTCCAGCGCTCCCTCCGTGTCCTGGATGGTGGCATTGTTGTTTTTGATGCAGTGCAGGGTGTGGAACCCCAAAGCGAAACTGTTTGGCGTCAGGCCGACCGCTATGGAGTTCCACGCATTTGTTTTGTGAACAAGATGGATCGTGTTGGCGCTTCATTTGAGCGGACCATTGAATCCATCAAAGAGAGATTGGGTGCCAACCCAATTCCAATGCAGGTCCCGATCGGCTTTGAGGCCACATTCCGTGGGGTAGTGGATTTGCTAACCATGACAGCTATACAGTGGGAGGACGATCTTGGCAAGGATCCAAAGACCATTGATATTCCTGATGATCTCAAGGAACAGGCCAGGGAAGCCCGTAAGTACATGGTCGAGAGGATTGCCGAGCTTGATGATGAATTGATCATGAAGTTTCTCGATGCAGAAGAAATCACGATCGATGAATTAAAAGCTGCTCTTCGTAAGGGCGTTCTCGCCAACCAGGCCTATCCAGTGTTTGCAGGATCTTCTCTGAAGAACAAAGGCGTTCAGGTTTTGTTGGATGCAGTACTCGATTATCTGCCCTCTCCTGCAGATGTTCCGGCTGTGCAAGCTACCGACCCAAGGAACGATGCCGTTATTGAACTCCCCGCTGAAGACAGTGCTCCTCTGAGTGCATTGGTTTTCAAGATCGTTACAGACCCCTATGTAGGACGTTTGGCTTATGTTCGTATCTATTCCGGCGTTTTGAGCCAGGGTCAAACCGTACTGAACTCAACCAAGGGCAAAAAGGAACGTATTGGACGTCTGATCCGTATGCATGCAGATCACCGGGAAGACGTAACCGAAGTTCGCGCAGGTGATATCGGTGCGGTCCTGGGCTTTAAGGAGAGTTTTACTGGTGATACTCTCTGCGATACCAAGGTATTGATGTTGGAGAATATTTCGTTTCCTGAACCTGTAATTTCAATTGCGATTGAGCCTAAGAGTTCAGCCGATCAGGAAAAGATGGGTGAGGCCCTTCGCAAATTAGCTGAAGAAGATCCTACATTCCGTGTAAATTCAGATGAGACTACGGGGCAAACGGTTATTAGGGGGATGGGCGAACTTCATCTTGATATTATTGTGGATCGGTTGTTGCGTGAATTCAAAGTTCAAGCGAATGTGGGGGCCCCTCGGGTTGCATATCGCGAATCCATTACCAAACCAGTGAAGGAAGTGAACTACAAATACGCCAAGCAATCCGGCGGACACGGTCAATATGCTCACGTGGTTTTTTCCATGGTACCAGGTGAGCGTGGTAGTGGTATTGTCTTTGAGAACAAAGTAGTAGGTGGCTCGATTCCCAAAGAATACATTTCACCAATTGAAAAAGGTGTACGGGAAGCTTCCGAAAGTGGTGTATTGGCTGGATATCCGGTGGTTGACTTGAAAGTAACATTATTCGATGGTTCTTTTCACGAAGTTGACTCCAGCGAAATGGCATTCAAGCTGGCAGCGTCCATGGGTTTCAAGGAAGGTGTTCAAAGAGGCGCTCCCATCTTGCTTGAGCCGATGATGAAAGTTGAAGTTGTTGTTCCGGAAGACTATCTGGGTGATGTGATGGGACAGATCAATAGTCGTCGAGGTTTGATCCAGGGTATGGATGTCCGCCCTGGTAATGCGCAAGCCATCCGCGCCATGGTTCCTTTGGCTGAAATGTTCGGATACGCAACTCAACTCCGATCAGCAACGCAGGGCCGTGGTGTATTCAGCATGGAATTTGATCACTATGCGCCAGTTTCACAGTCTGTTGCGCAAGAGATTTTGAAATAATAATATAACCGCTTTTCATTATCAGAAGGAGATTCATCAAATGGCGAAGGCAAAATTTGATCGGAGCAAGCCGCATCTGAATGTAGGGACGATGGGACATATTGATCATGGGAAGACGACGCTGACGGCGGCGATCACGAAAGTGGCAGCGCTGATGGGGCATGGGGAATTCAGGGCATACGACCAGATCGACAATGCGCCGGAAGAGAAAGCGCGTGGGATCACGATCAACATAGCGCATGTGGAATACCAGACGGCGAAGCGGCATTATGCGCATGTGGACATGCCG
>JANMSY010000121.1:0-7311 GCA_031389865.1 Anaerolineales bacterium
TGTCACTCTCCCGAAGGACGTCGGGACGACGTGAGGGAGCGTTCGTCGCGACCGAAGAGTCTCGTAGTTTCAGCATTAGAGATCCTTCGCGGAGTTTATCCTGAGCGAAGTCGAAGGGCTCAGGATGACATTTTTGAGACAATTTCTATGCTGTCACTTTCAATCCCATTGCCTGCAGCATTTCATCATTGTTGTTGATCTTGAAGCCTTCTTGTCCGCGTTTTTGGGCCTCTGCCAGTTCCACGGCCTCCAGCTTCTTGATATCCTCTTTCATAACAACAGGCTTGCCCAACTCTTTTACCTTCCCGGTGAGCGCTTCCGGATTGGCCTGCACAGATTGCTTGGTTTGCAGGTATTGCCAGACTGCCTTTGAAGCGTTGGTGCCATCCTTGCGGGCATAGCCCACCAAACCCGAACTTGCCTGCCGCGACCAGCCACCGACAAAAACATCTTCAAAAGGTGATTCGTATGAAATACCATCAATTGGAAAACGCGGAGCTTGATTCTTGACGAACTCATTCCATTCCACGGGCAGACCAAAGCTCTCATCCACTTTATCGCCGATGGCGAAGATCACCGTCTCCACATCCATCCGACGCTTGTTGCCAGTCCCTCGGGCTTTTGTGTCACCATTGGCTTCAACGAGAATGTTATCTTCGAGCTCCACCTGTTTCAATCTGCCGTTTTCTTCCCCGATCATTTGCACAGGAGAAGCCAGAAATTCGAAACGAAAACGCGTGTTGGAGATTCTGGGTAAGGCTTTCGGAAGGGCTACCAATATCGAAGCGCGGGCCGCGGCCGGGTCCTGATGAACCGCCTGCATGATCGGAGTCGCGCGCTGGATCTCGGCATCCAACGCCGTCTGGTCCAGATTGTCGATCACGTATTCCATTTCCTTCTTGTCGAATTTAACTTCAGCAGGGCCTCGACGTACAATTGCAATCACTTCCTCCACCTTAACTTCACGGCTCAAGTAGTGCGTGATGTCTAGCATCACATTACCCGCGCCAATGACGGCACAACGCTTTCCAAACAGGAACTTTTTCTGGCTGAAGGGCGGCAGGTTGTTGTAATAATAGACAACATCCTTCGCATGATATACACCCTCGAGATTCTCGCCCGGCAGGCCAAGCCATTTCGTGCCTTGTGCGCCGGCAGTAACAAGGATCGCCTGAAAGCCAAGCGCGCGCAGGTCATCGAGGCTGAGATCGCCCTGCGCACCGATCACCACATTTCCATAATAATCAAGGTTGGGTAATTCCATGATCTGACGGAATTGCTTTCGCAAGCCAGTCTTCATGGTGTGTTTGTTGGGATAAATTCCATATTCTGCAAGCCCGCCCGGTTTGATATCACGATTAAATAAGACTACACGCGCTCCGAGATTGGCAAGTTCACGAGCCCCGAACAGCCCCGCGGGTCCCGCGCCGATGACGGCAACGTAAAATTGATTGGTCACAAAACCTCCTGGATGTATGCTCCGAATTTATAATGGCGGGCTGATTATAGTCAAAAAGAAATTCATGGACAAGTCAAGTGGGGTTTCCTTATATGGGATTCATACAGATTCTGAAATAAAATGTGAAATGGTGCCGCTCGAAACAGTACAACTATGCTAAGATTGATTATCTATTTCGGAGGTTGTATGACTGCGCCAGCTCCCAATCAAAATGAACCCAGCAAAATGAAAAAAATAATGAACGCCAATGTGGATGAAACCATCAAGTCGCGTTTACCGCGTGGGAACGCAGTCAAGCCACCTGCGCCCACTCCACCCATGGTAGTTGCCCCGCCTGTGCAGCCGATGGAAATCGAGCCGAAGCGCCGACGCCTGCAATTGTTTCCGGCATTCTGGACGATAGCCAGCCTGATGTCGATCACCGTCAACATTGTATTGATCGCCATCCTGCTGATCGTGCTTAATATGTTGGCTGGTATCCAACTGACTGCTAATGATCAGTTCTCAGGTTTGCTCGGCGGGCTGTACCATAACTTTGTGAAAATGGATCAAGCCACCATTTCGAGGACCATACCTGTGGATGCAAATATCCCTCTTAATATTGTGGTGCCTGTGCAGGCGACCACGCGCATCACGCTTGCCGAGTCGGTGACCATTCCCAATGCCCATGTCCGTATTAACACCGGCTCGTTGAATATCGACGCCGATGCAGTGGTGACACTCCCGGCCAACACAGCGCTGGTAGTGAACCTCGATTTTCCGCTCAACGTTCAGAATAGCATCCCGATCCATTTGGACGTGCCCGTGAATATTCCACTGAATGAAACTCAATTGCATGAACCCTTTGTGGGCCTGCGGCAGGTTGTCGAGCCCTGGTATTGTCTTGTCGAGCCGAATGCGCTCCTTAATGGTATGCAGATCTGTTCTCCTGTAACCAATCCTGGTTCACCCGAGCCTATTAATCCATGAAAAATTCTCATACACAAATAACACTTTCCAACGGCCTCAAGGTCTTCCTTAAGGAGATTCGCACCGCGCCCATCATCTCATCCTGGCTCTGGTATCGGGTCGGATCGCGTGATGAAGTGCCCGGGCGTACCGGCGTATCTCACTGGGTTGAGCATATGCAATTCAAAGGTACGCCCCAATTCCCTGCCAACGTCCTTGATAAATCCATCTCACGTGAGGGTGGCACGTGGAATGCCTTTACCTATATGGATTGGACTGCGTATTTCGAAACCATGCCTGCCGATAAAATTGATCTCGCATTACGGCTTGAAGCAGACCGCATGGCCAACAGCCAGTTCGATTCCAGTGAAGTTGCATCTGAACGCACGGTGATTACATCCGAGCGTGAAGGCAACGAGAATGAACCGCTTTTTCTGCTAGGCGAAGCCATGCAACAAACTGCATTTCGTGTCCATTCCTATCACCATGAAGTCATCGGCGACATGGCTGACCTGCTCACAATGACGCGCGACGATCTTTATCGTCACTACCGTACCTTCTATGTTCCAAATAACGCGGTCATGGCAGTTGCGGGTGATTTTGATTCGAAGTCCATGCTGGCGCGTATCCGCGAATTATTCGAGCCCATTCCGGCGGGATCAGAACCGGCCCGGCTGACGCGCGAGGAACCACCCCAGAATGGGGAGGTGCGCCTCTCTGTGGAGGGACCAGGCGAAACCTGCTACGTCCAGGTCTGTTACCGTTTCCCGTCCGCCTCTCACCCCGATTTCTTCCCGTTAAGCGTGCTCGACAGTTTACTCGCGGGCCCAAGCAATCTCAATATGTTCAGTGGTGGCATCTCGAACAAAACATCACGTCTCTATCGCGCCCTGGTTGATAAGGAAATGGCTGTCAGCGTTCACGGAGGTGCACAGGCCACGATCGATCCCTTCCTGTATACGATCACAATGACCGTGCATCCCAGGCGCAAACCCGAAGCAGCGCTCGCCGCGCTTGATAGGGAAATCCAGCGCGTGAAAGCCGAGAAAGTATCAAAAGAGGAGATCAGCCGTGCGATCAAACAGGCGCGTGCCCTGTTTGCGTATGGCAGCGAGAACATCACCAACCAGGGATTCTGGATGGGATATGCAGAGATGTTCGCGAAATATGAATGGTTCGAGACCTATCTCGATAGACTTGCGGCTGTCACGGTCAGGGATGTACAACGCGTGGCGAACGAGTATTTGAAGCCGCAAAGCCGTGTGGTCGGCACCTATGTTCCGCTCGGTTAAGGTATGACATCTATGACTACACTTGAAAAAAATGCAATTCCCTCGCTGCCGGGCCCCGATGATATTTATCGACAGGTCCTGCCGAATGGAATTACCGTGCTCACACGTTCAAACTTCAACAGCCCATCCGTGGTTGTCAGTGGTTATTTAGGCGCGGGCGCGTTATTCGAGCCCGACGATAAACTGGGGCTGGCCGAGTTCACATGCTATTCTTTAATGCGCGGCACAAAAAAGCGTACGTTCGATAAAATTTATAATGAACTTGAGTCTGTAGGTGCAAGTTTGGGTTTCAGCGCAGGGGTGCACACCTCCGGCTTCCACGGACGCTCGCTTGCGGAAGACCTCCCGCTTCTATTGAATCTTCTATCTGAATCGCTGGTTACACCTGTATTCCCAAAAGTCGAAGTGGAAAAACTCCGCGCACAACTATTGACCGGCCTGGCCATTCGTGCCCAGGACACAGCGGATATGGCTTCCATGGTTTTTGATGCCATCCTTTTTAAAGATCATCCATACAGCCGTCCGGAAGATGGTCATCCCGAGACAATTCAAGCGATCAAACGTGATGACCTGGTCAAATTTCTTCGCGATCTTTACGGTCCGCGTGGGATGGTGATCGCGATCGTCGGGGCGGTGAAAGCGGAGGAAGCTGTTCGGCATGTAAAACGCGCCCTGGGCGGCTGGCAGGTCAAGGGTCAGAAGGATGCGCTTGAGCTTCCGGAGCTAAAGCTTCTCAAAAAGACGGTCAGCAAACAATATCGAATTGCTGGAAAGTCCCAATCCGATCTGGTCATTGGCACGAACGGACCACGTCGCCGCGACCCGGAGTTTATGGCTACTTCGCTTGGGAATAATATCCTTGGACAGTTCGGCATGATGGGGCGCATCGGGGATGTAGTACGTGAGAAAGCCGGCCTGGCGTATTATGCATCTTCAAGCCTGAGTGCAGGAACAGGCCCCGGTTCATGGGAAGTGAGTGCAGGTGTAAACCCACAAAATGTGAAGAAGGCTTCCGGCTTGATCCAGGATGAGTTGAAGCGTTTTGTGCAGGAGGGGGTCACCGAGATTGAGCTGGCTGATAGCAAGGCCAACTATATTGGACGTTTACCGATTTCCCTGGAGTCAAATGGTGGTGTGGCAGGTGCCTTGTTGAACATCGAGCGCCATAATTTGGGTCTGGATTACTATCGGCGTTATCCCATTCTGGTGAATGAGGTATCCCGCGAGGATGTATTGCAGGCAGCCAGAAAATTTATTGACCCTAACAGGCTGGCGATCGCCGTAGCCGGTCCGTGACCCTGGTCTTCTCCCTATGAAACTTGCAACAGGTGTTGATCTCATTGAAATTGCACGTATCGAGGAAGTGATTGCACGGCATGGCAAACATTATCTCGAACGGATTTACACGCCTGCCGAACTGGAGTATTGCGGGAAACGTGCTGAATCGCTGGCAGGCCGTTTTGCCGCGAAGGAAGCGGTTGTTAAGGCCTTGGGTTGTGGGATTGGGGATATATCGTGGAAAGAGATTGAAGTACTCGGCGATGAGCAGAACGCGCCGGTACTGACCTTACGGGAGATGGCTCAAGAAAAAGCAAACGAACTGGGCCTGACGACCTGGTCTGTCAGTATCAGTCACAGCCAGAGTCATGTGGTGGCGTTTGTTGTGGCCATTGGTTAAAAAAATTCCTCCCGGGGGCCAGTTCCACGGGAGGTTTTGCAAGGGACACGGACTCGACTAGTTCTTGTCCTCGATGCCAATCCAGATGTGACCTGGTAAAACAGGTCGGTAGGGGCGGACGATCAGCTTATTTACCTGTAGCTGTGACTGATTCTTTTCCAGCATGCTTGGATGAACAAGACATAGGTCAGGAATTCGCCCATATTTCTTGTGATAATAATCGACTGCCTTTTGAATCTTTGTATTCAGTGCAGCTTGTGAATTATCAAACCATAACATTCCAGTATGCATGTTCTTACTCCTTCCTAATCAAAGCAGGGTGTCCAAAACCGTAACCAGTGATCGCCTTCGCGCAGGGTAAACTGCGTCCCAGTGTTTAGAGAATCAAGGTCTGCATTTTCTGCACCAAGCTTGTGAACATGTCCTGTATTTTGAATGGGTCCAAAGATTCGGGTATGGAATGCATCCAGCCAGGGCGTGATGCTTTCCATCCGATCAGGATTCAAAGTAACAACCGGCCAGACGCGCCTGGCAGGTCCGCGCAGGAATAGCCAGCGCAGGTTTTGTTTGGCATCAAAATCAAGATTGGTTGCAGCCTCCAGGTCGTCAAGGAAAAGCAATACAGTTTGCTGACTACTCTTGTTCCCATGTGCCCATGAGGCAAGTGAAAGAATAAAATCTTCTGCTGATTTGTGATACAAAGGAAATACGCCTACATTGTTGGAAACGCCTTCGAGTATGCTCCATTCATCGGGATGATTGGTCAATACCCCAAATTGCAGCCCTTCGGGCGAATGCATTTTTCCTGCGGCTGAAGCGATAAGCTGGAGCAGTGCCGTCTTGCCGGTACCGGTATCTCCGCTGAGGAGGATGGGCCCCGGTACAGGATCATGCAGATTCAGGAGAACTGGAAGTCCGTCTGATGCAACGCCGAGGAACAATGCTTCACCTGGCATGGGACCAAATTCGGTGAGCACTTCACCTAATGGCGGCCTGCCAGGGATCAGTTGCGATTGACGCGCTGAATCGATCTCTGGTTTCAGTTCTGCCAAAGCTTCCAGCATCAAGGCGTAACGATTGATTTCAGTCATGGGTCACCTGTAATTAGAACAATTGTTCTATAATCTGAATAATACGACTATCTTGTCTGGTTGTCAAGAGGTTAATTAAGTTTCGTATGCATTCGATCAATTTTCTTGACTTTGATCATGAATCCTGCTAAACTACTCTTCGTGCTCCCTACTGCGCGGGGAGCAATTTAATTGCCTGTTATTCACTTCCCGTTTAAGTATGGCTTTGGTATAATCGCTCTGCTTAAATGGGTGTGCCGACGTAGCTCAATCGGCAGAGCACCCGCCTTGTAAGCGGGAGGTTACGAGTTCGATTCTCGTCGTCGGCTCTACAAGGCAAATAATTGACCTCTCCGAAGTTGTCAATTAGTAAAAACCTTATACCCGGGCGGTTACCCAAGTGGCCAAAGGGGACTGACTGTAAATCAGTTGTCAGACGACTTCGGAGGTTCGAATCCTTCACCGCCCACTACCGAGATGATCTCGGCAGCACGCACCGCCCACATAGCTCAGTTGGTAGAGCACACCCTTGGTAAGGGTGAGGTCACGGGTCCGAATCCCGTTGTGGGCTCAGTTGCTGAAAAAGTTCTGTGTCTGTGAAAAAGGAGGCATCAAATGGCGAAGGCAAAATTTGATCGGAGCAAGCCGCATCTGAATGTAGGGACGATGGGACATATTGATCATGGGAAGACGACGCTGACGGCGGCGATCACGAAAGTGGCTGCGCTGATGGGGCATGGGGAATTCAGGGCATACGACCAGATCGACAATGCGCCGGAAGAGAAAGCGCGTGGGATCACGATCAACATAGCGCATGTGGAATACCAGACGGCGAAGCGGCATTATGCGCATGTGGACATGCCG
>JANMSY010000122.1:0-14837 GCA_031389865.1 Anaerolineales bacterium
GCCAGGTCGGGGGGTGAGATTGGTGCAGCGCAGGCAGCCAGGATCATGGCTATTGCGGTACTGAGTAAAGTGATACGAAACAAGTTGTGATGCATAGTTTTTTCCTTTTATCTAATTTGAATGTGCGCCTTCGCAGCGCAGCGGCTTTGGTCAATATCAATGTAGCATCCGTCCTATCTAAAAACTTGACATTTTCTACCAATGTCATCTACTTACCTGAAAAGGTGCTATTCTGTTAAGACAGGGAAGACGGAAAACTTCCTGGAAGGCAAAATAAATGTCAAACTCCATCCCTACCAGTGTTTTGGAAAAATTTACCACCTTCGGTGACCTGCTCAGATATCTCCGCCGCCGTAGGGGTCTGACACAGATCGAAATGTCTATTGCGGTCGGCTATAGTGATGCGCAGATCAGCCGATTGGAACAGAACCTGCGCCTGCCAGACCCGGCAACCATCGCCGCCCGCTTTGTGCCTGTGCTTGATCTGGATGATGAGCCAATCGTTGTAGCACAACTGTTACAACTGGCCACCCACATGCAGCGTGAGGATGCACCCGCTTCGGGGCTTTGCCCTTACAAAGGCTTGAAGTACTTCGATGAAACCGATGCGGATCTGTTTGTCGGGCGTGAAGTGTTGACTGATAAATTGGTGGAGCGGTTCCTTTCCCATGCTTCAAGTGGGTCGCTGCACAAAGAACGTTTTCTTGCCGTAGTCGGCGCTTCAGGCAGTGGCAAGTCATCCCTGGTGCGAGCGGGGCTTGTGCCAGCTCTGCAGTGGAATCAGGCTTCAGCGGATTGGAGCATTCACATTTTCACCCCTGGCGCTCATCCGCTGGAAAGTCTTGCTGAGTGCCTTTTGCAGCAGAATAAATCTGCTGAGGCCAACGCGACATTAATGGATGATCTGGCACGTGATACGCACAGCCTGCATCTTTTTAATCAGCGTTCAACACAGTCTGAGAACACGGCACGCGTGTTACTGGTCATCGATCAATTTGAAGAACTTTTTACCTTATGCCGCTCAGAAACCGAACGGATTTTGTTTATCGACAACCTGCTTACGTCTGCATCAGAATTGGATGGACTGACATCCGTCATCATCACGCTACGGGCTGACTTCTATGCTCATTGCGCTAGTTATATTCAGTTGCGTGAGGCGCTGGCTCATCATCAGGAATATATTGGCCCAATGAGCGAAGAAGAACTACGGCGTGCGATCGAGGAGCCTGCCCGCCATGGTCATTGGGAACTTGAGCCGGGACTGGTCGAGCTATTATTGCACGACGCAGGAGCAGGTCACGAGCCGGGCGCCTTACCATTACTCTCGCACGCATTGCTTGAAACCTGGCAGCGTCGACGTGGACGGACCCTTACGTTGAGCGGCTACACTTCATCGGGCGGGGTACGGGGTGCAATTGCTGAAACTGCCGAGTCTGTCTTCACCGATCAGCTTACGAACACACAGCAAGCCATCGCTCGTCGCATCTTTTTACGCCTGACAGAACTTGGCGATGAGATGCTCACTGGTGATACGCGCCGCCGCGCGACGTTCAATGAATTGATCTTGAAGCCAGACGAAGCAGCGAGCACACACGCGGTGCTAAAATCCCTAGCCGACGCGCGTTTGATCACGACCGGCGAAGACTCAGTGGAGGTGGCACACGAAGCGTTGATCCGCGAATGGCCCACCTTGCGCGGCTGGCTGGAAGATAATCGCGAGAGTCTGCGCTTGCAAAGACAATTTACCGATGCCGCGCAGGAATGGGAGATCACGGAGCGCGAGCCTGATATGCTCTATCGCGGCGCACGGCTCGCACAATTACGCGAGTGGGCACAATCGCACACTGACGAAATGAACATACTTGAACATGAGTTCCTGAACGCCTCCGTTGAGTCGAATGAACGCGAAGCGCTTGAACGCGAAGCGCAACGTCAGCGCCAACTGGATGCCGCAAAGAAACTGGCTGAGACCGAACAACGCCGCGCGGAGGAGCAAACCCAGGCTGCAAAAAATTTACGCATTCGCAACCGTGTTATCAGTGCAATTAGCTTGGTTGCCATCGTTCTTGCCGTGCTGGCTGGCATATTTGGACTTCAATCGAATCAAAATGCGATGAGTGCACAGGTCAATGCCGCGCAGGCCGTGAATGCCCAGGCAACCGCCCAGAACGAATCTCTCATTCGCGCCACCGCGCAAGCGGATGCCGAGCAGGCCGCCGCGCTTTCCTTCTCGCGCGAGTTGGCGGTGCAATCCGAACTCAATCTCGACGTTGATGCGGAGCGCAGCATATTGCTGGCGCTGGCTGGGCTCGACGTGGTCTATACCCACGAGGCCGAGAACGCTTTGCACAAGGCGGTACAGGGTTCGCGTGTGCGCATGACGCTCACCGGTCATACGGCCGCAGTCAAGGATGTGGTCTTCAGCCCGGACGGAAAACGCCTTGCCAGCAGCAGCGAGGATGGCGTGCGAGTATGGGATCCCGCTACAGGCCAGCAACTGCTTTTCCTCGGTGACCGTCCAAATGCTTTGCACATCGCCTTCAGCCCGGATGGGTCCCGCCTGGCCTTTGCCACCTCAGTCGATGGTGGCGCCAATATTACAGTACGGGATGTCAACACTGGCCAGGAGCTCCTGACGTTGAAGATTAGTGGTGATGATTACTGGATGATGAACTTCAGCCCCGACGGGAGCTTATGGGTCGGTGAATACGGAAAAATTCAATTTTTCGACGCTACTTCCGGCCAGCCTCTACCTGCGCTGACCAGCCCGGATTGGATAATCCAGGAACACCCACTAATTGTCGCTGATGTTGCCTTCAGTTCGGACGGAAAACGCATGGCGATTGCGCTAACCGCTTTGGGTTCGGAATATAACGCGGGCATGGGAAGGGTTGAGATTTGGGATGTGGCTTCACGCCAGCGCCTGCTGACCCTGCCAGAAAACTTTGATATTTATCCTGATCAGTCGGGGGTGATTGCCTTCAGCCCCGATGGAATCACTCTGGCCACACAAAGAAGCCCGGATGGCCTCCCGGCGATTTGGGATGCGGCCACGGGCCAAAAACTATTTGAACTGGGTTCCACCGTAAACAGCCTCACCTACAGCCCGGATGGAAAATATATTCTGACGGCCTCCACGGGCGGCAAGGCGCAGATGTGGGAGGCGGCCACCGGGAAATTGCTGCTGAGCCTACGGGGGCACCAAGGGGGAATTGGGAAAGTCAGCGTCAGCCCGGGCTGTATTCGTCCGCCCGAAGCTCTCTTCGAGTGGTGCGGCTTACACCTGGCATCGGGTGGTTCGGATAAAACTATCAAGATCTGGGATATTTCACCCGGCGGCAGCCAGGAATTGCTTATGCTTCCAGGTGCCTGGTTCTTCGTTGATCCGAGCTGGACGCGTGTCACGACATTTAGCGGTCCAGATTTGACTGTGGGCGCCGCCACCGGACCTCCCATGCTTCACCCAGGTGTCCAAAATACGCTTCACTCCTGGGCTTTCCCCGACTGGACGGGTGTGTCGACCGCGCCGCTTCAGGTCTCAAATTACGTCTCCTCGGTGCCAATCATAGACCCCGCTTCCATATTTAGCATGATCTTTCCTTCTGGAAAACTCGTTGCGGGGTATAGCGATCTTTCGCTCAAGATTTGGGATGTGGGCAGCGGTGAAGCCAGATTAGTGACGACCCTGTGTTGCACCAGCGCGCCGGAAGACTCAGGCAATTATGTTACGCAGATTGATTTTAGTTCAGATGGGAGGTTGATGGCAGTTGGGATTAATCAAGGACATCCTCAGGGAGTTGTCGAGATATGGGATTTATCCAGTGGACAAAAAGTGAAGACCCTGCCGGTATTTGCTGATCTACAACTCGTTTTCAGCCCGGACGGAAGCAGGCTGGCTATGGATACGCCGACTGGCCTGGAATTATGGGATGTAGCCACGGGTCAAAAAGTGCTGAGCATGGAAGAACCGGGACATACTCGCCTGATATTCAGCCCGGATGGCAAGTGGCTACTGGCAGGAATCTGTGGGAGCGTGGAAGTGCTGGATGCGGCCACCCTCGAGAAGAAGTTCAGCCTCTCTGGGCTTACTGCCTGTACCCCCTACATAGCGTTCAGCCCCGACGGGAGATTACTAGCGATCAGCTCCAAGGGGCCCATCAAGGTATGGGATTGGGCTACCCATGAAGAGCTGCTTCAACTCCCCGTCGGTTTCCCAGGCGGCTTTGGCCGAAAATTGCAATTCAACCCAGATGGCACGCGCTTGATGACCGTCGTCAATGATCCATCTGGATTGGTACTGGATACTGTACGCGTATACGTATTACCGACTAAGGACATCATCGCGCTGGCAAAGTCGCGCTTGACTCGCACGCTTACGCTTGAAGAGTGTCAGCAATATTTGCATGTCGAACAATGCCCATCCGAACCATGAAGCGATTAAAGATTTGCGCCATTTATACAGGGTACAAAAAGCCTCGCGGACTTTTCATCGCGAGGCTCCATGACGGGAGGTGAATGCACTACTTCGTCAACATATAGGTAGTGTCGTCGAATCCATTCTTCCTACTCGGTCTTATTTCTGGCATAATTGTCCACGGTGATGCATTCTTATCAGAGAATTTCCGAGTGAGGTACTATGAACAAAGTTTCAGTCCCGGCAGACCAGGTCCGTTTTTTCAGCGGAAGCTCAAATCCGCAATTGGCCGCAAACATTGCAACCGAGCTTGGCGTGCCATTGGATGATACGCATATCACCCGCTTTAGCAACGATAACCTGTATATTCAGCTGGGCGCCACGGTACGATATAGACGCGTGTATATTGTGCAATCGCTTTCGCAGCCAGTGAACGATCATTTAATGGAACTGTTGATGATGCTCGATATTGCACGCAGCGCTGCTGCATCCGAGGTTCACGCGATCATTCCCTACTATTCGTTTGCCCGTTCCGATAAGAAGGACGCGCCGCGCATTTCGATCACCGCGCGGCTGGTGGCGGACCTGTTAAAGACCGCTGGCGCCACGCATGTGATGAGCATGCTCTTCCATTCGCCACAGGTACATGGATTTTTCAGCCTGCCTACCGATCCATTGAGCAGCTGGCTTGTTTTTAAGAATTATCTCGAAACACGTGGTCTGAAGGATACGATCATGGTTTCACCCGATATGGGACAGGCAAAGTCTGCGGCGCGCTTTGCAAGGGTTCTCGGCCTGCCGATTGCCGCTGGGAACAAGGAACGCGTTTCAGATTCGGAAGTAAGGATCAATGCCCTGGTCGGAAACCAGGTGCGTGGTCACAAATGCGCGCTGATCTACGATGATGAAATCGCGACAGGCGGATCCATCCACGAGCTAAGTCGCGTGCTGATCGATCAAGGGGTCGAAGAGATGCTGGTCATCTGCACGCACGGAGTGTTTACCCGGGGTGGGCTGGAAAGGCTGGCGGAACTTCCGCAGATCAGTGAGATCATTACAACAGATACCGTCCATATAGCACCGGAGAGGAGGCATCCGAAACTAAGGATATTATCGGTTGCTCCGATCTTTGCAGATGCCATTCGGCACAATCTCTATCACGAGTCACTTAACGATCTTTTCGTCTTCGGTGAATAAACGTAAACCTGCATATGCTGGATCAATTGAAATCACGCGCCCGTGCATTAAGGAATGAAGCCTTTGCGGTGTATCTTGCAGCGAAGGATCCGCGCACACCGTGGTATGCTAAAGCTCTCGTCTTTTTCGTGGTGGCGCACACATTCAGTCCCATTGACCTGATCCCCGATTTCATTCCAGTCCTGGGCTATCTCGATGACCTGATCATCACGCCTGGCGGGTTATGGCTTGCGGTTCGGCTGATCCCTCCCGAAGTGCTGGAGGATGCCCGGGCAACGGTGGCAACCCAGGGCGTGGATGGACGTGTAGGGTACATGGGCATGGCGATCATCATCCTGATGTGGATTGTCATCCTGATCGGTGCTGTTTATCTTATCCTTCATTATGCAAAAAGAATATAATCAAACCAAACAAGGAGGCTTTTATGATCGGAAAACCCATGCAAGACGCAATGAATGAACAAATCAATAAAGAGTTGTTTTCTTCGTACCTGTACCTTTCGATGGCTGCACACTTTGAGGATAAAAACCTCGCAGGCTTTGCCCATTGGATGCGCACACAGGCGGACGAAGAGCGTGAACATGGCATGAAGTTCTATGACTTCATTCTCGAACGCGGTGGGCGTGTGATGTTGAAGGGGATCGATGCACCCAGGACGGAATGGTCATCGTCGCTGGAAATTGCGGAGGAAGTAGCCGCCCATGAAGCGAAAGTGACCGCATCCATCTATGAGTTATATGAAATCGCCATGCAGGAAAAGGATTATCCTGCGCAGGTAATGCTGCAGTGGTTCATCAGTGAGCAGGTCGAAGAGGAGAAGAACGCGGCGGAACTCGTTGCCAATCTCAGGCTGATCGAAGACCGCGGCACGGCAGTGCTGATGCTCGATCACCGTCTCGCCAAGCGCGGCGGCGAGTAGTTTACAATTAGACCCTGGGAATATCTCAGGGTCTTTTTATAAGTACAACTCTTCTTAAAGTCGCTTTGACATAGAGACCGCGCAGAGAAAAAGAGTTCTTCTCCCAAGTCTTTATAAGCTCTGTGACCATGCATTAATTTCAGTAAATCACGAATTTGATTCTAACCTCAGCATAAACCGTCATTGCGAGGGTTCTTTGCGAAGCAATCTCATATTTTCGAGCAATTTTCCGTCTGAGGAGTAAGATTGCTTCGTCGGGAAAGGCACCCTCCTCGCAATGACGGTAAAACCTGTGATTTACTGAATTTGTGAACGCTTTTCGGAGGATGCTAGGCATGAGTTTTACAATTCGCCGCGCAACACCACCGGACAAACCCGAATGGATCCGCATGCGTCAGGGGCTCTGGCCGGACGCCCCGTTGGAATATTTGAACGTCGATCTGGATAAACTGCTTGCGGACGACGACGCAGCGATCTTTGTCGCTGTCAACGCGGACGGAGGGCTGGTCGCATTTCTCGAAGCGGGACTGCGCGGTTTCGGCGAAGGCTGCATGACATCCCCTGTTGGCTACATCGAAGCCTGGTACGTGGACCCACAGCTGCGCGGTCAGAAACTCGGCGGGGAAATGGTGCGCATCGCGGAAGAATGGGCCCGCGAAAAAGGCTGCACCGAAATGGCTTCGGATACCTGGCTCGAAAATGAGGGGAGTATCGCTGCACATCTGAGAATGGGGTATGAAGAGGTTGAGCGGTTGGTGCATTTTATGAAGCGTCTCTAACCACGGAGACACAGAGTTATTAATTGTTTTTCTCAGTGTCTCTGTGACTCAGTGGTTCAAAGGTTTTTTATGAGCAAATTTCTACTCTACGGTTCTTATGGTTATACAGGGCAACTTATCGTCGATCTGGCAATGAAAAATGGCTTGCGTCCCATCCTTGCAGGGCGCGCTGAAAAGCAGTTGCGCGCGCAGGCGCAGAAATACGATCTTGACTATCGTGCATTCTCGCTCGATGAAACCGCCAAATTGGATTCCGCCCTGCTCGAAGTGGACGCGGTATTACATTGTGCGGGTCCATTCGTGCACACGTTCCGCCAAATGGCTGAAGCATGCCTGCGCACAAAACGTCACTATGTGGATATCAGCGGTGAGATCCCCGGTTTTGAAGCACTGGCTGCGATGGACGCCCAGGCAAAACAGGCAGGCATTATGCTCATGCCTGGCGGCGGGTTTGATGTCGTCCCATCTAATTGTCTTGCCGCGCATGTCAAACGAAGGTTGCCTTCTGCAACTCACTTGCGGCTTTACATTCGCGGAGTTGGCGCAGGAGTCTCGCGGGGCACGGCAAAGTCTGCGATCGAGAACATGCACAGGCAGGGGACGATCCGCCGCGATGGGAAGCTGGTCCAGGTGCGGCCCGCGTGGAGCGTTCGCAGGCAGGATTTCGGACGCGGTCCAGTGGATGTTGTATCGGTGGGATGGGGAGATGTCAGCACTGCCTATTACAGTACTGGGATTCCAAACATTGAAACCTATTTTGCGTTCCCAAAAACATACATCAATTTCCTGAAAGCCATGCGCCTGCTCGGTCCGCTGATGTATAACCGCCCCGTGAAAAAATTTCTAAAATTTGCTGTTAATACATTCACCCCGTCTGGACCTACTGATGAAAGAAGAAAAAGCGGATCCACCATCATGATCGGCGAAGCGACGGACCAACACGGGGGGCACGCCGTCTCGAAACTCGTTACGCCAGAGGCATATAATTGTACTGCGCTGACTACTGTTGAGATCATGAAGCGCATCTTAAATAATGACCCTTCGACAGGCTCAGGGCAGCGCCTAAAAATTGGATTTCAGACTCCATCGAGTGTCTACGGTGCGGATTTTATTTTGCAGTTCGATGGTGTGAAAAGGGAAGACCTGTCATGAAACATAATATCCTTTACCGTTTCGTCCTGCTGATCATCTTAATTTCATCCTGCACATCCACCGCAACACCGACAATGGAGGAGGCCACCATGGCCATGGAACTCAAAAGCGACGCGTTCACAAGCGGACAATCCATCCCCGCCAAATATACCTGCAGCGCCAAAAATGTTTCCCCCGCGCTTTCATGGAACGACCCGCCCGCGGGCACGCAGTCATTTGCCCTGATCGTGGATGACCCCGACGCGCCGATGGGTACATGGACTCACTGGGTGCTATTCAACATCCCGGCCTCCATGCGCAGCCTGCAGGAAGACCTGCCGATCACCGGTAAGAATGTGGATCCCAATGCAATTTACGTCGGCAGGAATTCATCTGGCAACACGCGCTACGATGGTCCCTGCCCGCCGAGCGGCACGCACCGTTACTACTTTAAACTCTACGCACTGGATACAGTGATCGGCCTTCTGCCTGGCGCGTCCAAAGACGAGCTGCTCGGAGAGATGAAAGGACACATTCTCGCGCAGGGTGAATTGATGGGCACATTCAGTAAATGATGGCTGCGAATTCAATCATTCAACGCGCTCGCGAGTATGGCAATCCTGTTATCCAGGGCAATCGTGCGACCCTGGCCTGGGAAGGGAAAACTGCGCCGCGGCTGATTGGGGACCTGACCCGCTGGGACGAGCGACCGAAGTCATTCAAACGCACCTCATCTACGCTCGTGCCTGCCACTGAGGCAACGATCTGGTCCTGTTCCCTGACCGTTCCCCGCGACGCGTACGTTGAATATGCCTTTTACGATGACGTGACCCAGCAGCGATTTCTCGACCCGTGGAATCCGCACACGGTCAGCAATGGGATGGGGGGCCGTAATAATTACTTTTATATGCCCGGGACCATGCCATCTCCGTTTTCCATGCGCCGCGCAGACGCGCCCATCGGCACGTTGACACGTCATCGCGTAGACGCCGGGTATTTGCAGGAAAATGGCGAGCGCGATGTTTATCTTTATAAGCCGCCGGTTCGCGGACCGTTCCCGTTGCTGGTCGTCTACGATGGACCCGAATACCTGAACCGCGGCCGGCTCGCCACCATTGTGGATAATCTCATCGCCGACAAGCGCATCCGTCCCATCGCAATGGCATTCCTCCAGAATGGACGCAGCCGCCGCCACGCAGAGTACTTCTGCTCCGACGCAACCATCTCCTGGCTCGACAGTGAAGTCCTGCCATTGGCGCGCCAACATATGAGACTGGTCAATATCACCGAACAACCGGGCGCGTATGGTGTGCTGGGCATCTCGGCTGGCGCATTGATGTCCATGTACACAGGTTTGCGAATGCCTGAAATTTTCGGGAAGGTGCTGTCGCAATCGGGCGTTTTCGCACTGGAAGGACGGGACGTCGCGGCGGTGGATCTGGTGCGGCACGAGCACGCGCGCGCTATCAAAATATGGATGGATGTCGGTCAGCTTGATGAGCTGCTGGAAGACAACCGCAGGATGGTCCGCTTGTTGAACGAGAAAAACTATAACGTCATCTACCGCGAATTCGCCGGCGGCCACAACTACACGTCCTGGCGCGATGACATCTGGCATGGTCTGGAGGAAATGTTTCCTTAGAGACTGTTTCTTAACTCACCACAAAGGACACAACGGACACGAAGGTTTGACATTCGATGGCCAAAATTCGTGTCAATCCGTGAAATTCGTGGCTGAAAATGGCTTGAAAGGCATCCTGGCGAGACCTCAACATACTTAAGAAACACTCTCTTATACTCCGCGCTGATCAAAATCAACCTGCCCTTTATTTGATTGCGTGGGCGCTTTTAGAATTTCATCACACTATCAAGCCCGCGATGAAGGCCAACCAGCCTGCCTACTTCACGAATTGCCAGAAGAGCTCCATCCACATATGGCTCTGCGCTGGTCCCTGACTCATGCCGCAAAATCAACTTTTGATCCTGCATCCCAAAAATCGCATCGATCGAGATCACATACCCCGGTAACCGCACCGAATGAACTTGTGTCCCCTGCAAGCGAGCGCCGCGCGTTTCCTTTAAGCCCTCCATCTCATCCAGCGGAACATCCAACGCGGCAACGCGTATCTTGGAAAGCCGGTTTGCCAGCTCACGCGCCGTTCCACTGGGCGCATCCACCTTGCCAGAATGAGCGTAGTCAATGATCTCCCAATGAGGAATGTATTTTGCTGCCATCTCAGCAAACTTTTGGAGAAGGACTACAGTCAATGCAAAATTTCCCACTGCTAAAACTCCCCGATTGACCTCTTTCGCGACTCTGTCTATTTCTTCGTACTCTTCATTACTCAAGCCTGATGTTCCTATAACGATGTGTGCACTGCTCTTCAATGCTGATAAGACATTAAGTTTTGCCACATCCGGTTTTGTGTATTCCACAAATACATCAGGACTGGTTTTTAATGCATCTTCCACGTTCCCAAAAATGGGTGTGATAAGTCCTTCAATCCCGATCACTTCCCCAAGGGTTTTTCCAGCACTCCCCCTTGAGATGGCGGCTACCAATTCCATGTCATGAGCAGCAAATATCGCTCGGGATAGTTCTGACCCTGCCCATCCGGTTGCACCTGCCACACATATTTTTAATCTATTCATGATTCTCTCCATGTTGAAGGAATTTAGTATTCATAAGTACTGATATGCCGGGAGCCCCATCATCTCAAAGTACCCCCAGTATAATCGTCATAGCCCGCTACAATGAGCGTTCCAATTTCCACGAGGAGATCCATGCTGTTAGCCACATTATGTTATGTCAAATGCGACGGATGCACGTTAATGGTCCATCGCAATAAGTTTCTTGATATGATGCAGACGTATCTTTGATAGTACGGGGCGGAAAAAAGCAGCCTCATAAGGTCTCCTTATTAGGAGTATACTTATCATATAACAGTATTTAACCTCCTAGCCCAGGGAAACACGTAATGGCACGCTGCAGCAAGGTGAGGATAGAAAATATTGATAACGCAAGTAGGGAAGCTAATATCGCGGCCGGCAACATTGTCAAAAATACTAATACAATACATCAAGGGGTATTGAATGCTCCAAAAGAAGCTAATTACCTTGCGTGGTTATTAGAGTCAATAACAATAATTCCAGTAGTTTCGCCTTTTTATGGTTTATGCGAAATTTATGAGCAGAAAGACACCATATTTGGGCGTTGTTTTAGTTTTTGACCACCAGATATGGCGGTTAAATAGAAAAGGCGAAAGTCCAGTAATTCTTCACGCAGGCTTATAGTATTAGAAGTTATGGCCAGTCTGTTCATCTCTTATTCCCGCAAAGATATCGATTTTGCCCGTCAGTTAACCGAAGCATTCAAGGATCAGGACCTAGATTTCTGGATTGACTGGGAGGGGATTGCGCCTACGGTAGACTGGTGGAAGGAAATCGAAAAGGGGATCGAGGAAGCCGATATCTTTCTTTTCCTTATCAGCTCAGACTCCTGTAGATCGAAAGTCTGCCGACAGGAGATCGAACACGCGGTAAAAAATGGCAAGCGGCTGGTCCCGGTTGTAGTTCGCGATATCAAGGTAGACGAATCGCCCGCGGAGCTCAGTTCATTGAATTGGGTCTTTCTTCGGGTGCAGGATGATTTCAATCTTTCCTTTGCCAAGCTCATTACTGCTATCAAAACCGATTATGCCTGGGTGCAAGCTCATCGTCAGCTGCAGGTCAAGGCCCTGGAATGGGAAAGGAGCGGGCACGAAACCAGTTTCCTGCTGCGGGGCAAGGAATTGCAGGGCGCCGAGCTGCAGCTCGTCACCAACTCGGCAAAGGAACCTTTTCCCACCGGTTTGCAGCGGGAATATGTGCTCAACAGCAGGCAGGCAAGTGACCGGCAGCGAAGGATTACCATGGGCATTGCTGTGGCGGGCGTAATTGCTCTTACAGGTCTGGCAATCTACGGGTTTGTCCAGGCAGGGTCAGCGCGCAGGGCGGAAGCCACAGCGGTGTCGAATGCCTCCGTTGCCGAAACCCAGCGAGCCAATGCGGAAGCGAGCCAAAAACTGGCAGAGGAGCGCGCTAGTATTGCGCGGGCAGGAGAGCTGGCTGCACAGTCTGTGCAGGTCAATGAGAGCGATTTTCCGCTTTCGTTGCTGCTGGGAATCGAAGCATTCCAAGCCTGGGACACGCTGCGATCACACAGCAACCTGCTGGATGTGGCGGGCGATAATCCACAATTACTGCAATATCTCGCCGGGCACACAACGCCGGTTAACGCTGCCGCAATCAGTCCCGACGGCAGAACTCTCGCCACAACCAGCGATAACATGATCCTTCTCTGGGACATGGCGAGCCGGCAGCGCATCGGCGAGATCTTCACCGGCGAGAGGGTTGCGACGATCAGCCTGGTCTTTCATCCATATGGGGATATCCTCGCCTCCGGAAACTGGGACGGCACGATCAACCTGTGGGACGTTTCGACGCTGGCCGATAAAGGTGTCCAGGACTTGCAGCTCATCGGTCAGGTGCGGAGACCATATACGGGTAAGCTAAACAGCCTTGCCTTCAGCCCGGACGGCCAGACCCTTGCCGCGGCCGATTTCGGCAATGCGATCATGCTCTGGCAGGTTTCGGCGCTGCTCAACACTGGCATCGATCCGCCTGAGCCTGTCGCACAGTCCCTCACCGGACACTGGAGTTCCGTTCTCAGTGTAGCCTTCAGCCCCGATGGGCAGACCATCGCCTCCGGCAGCGAGGATTTTTCGATCATCCTATGGGACCTCAAAACCGGTCAAGCCATCGGCGAGCCGCTCAGAGAACAGCAGAACTGGATCACGGGGGTTGCATTCAGCCGAGATGGCAAGATCCTGGCCTCGGCGAGCGACGATGGCACGATCATCCTATGGGATGTGGAGACGCGGGAGCCGATTGGCCCTGCACTGGACGGACGCAGCGGAGCGCCAAAGAGCCTCGCCTTTAGCCCGGATGGCAGGGCACTGGCCGCCAGCATGGATCAGGGGACGATCCTTCTCTGGGACCTGGAAACTCGCTTTCCATTGGGTGAGCCGCTTACCGGTCACGCGAGTCCGGTAAACCAGGTCGTCTTCAGCCCAGATAGCAAAACTCTTGCTGCCGCGAGCGACGACCACATGGTCAGCCTGTGGGAGGTCGCGACGCTGCTCGATTACACGGGGGACACCCGCCATCCCCTTGCGCGCGCGCTGGAAGGACAGACCGGCCTTGTATATGGCATAGCGGTGAGTCCGGACGGTACTACTCTTGCCGCAGGCGATTCCGATAACGTGGTTCACCTATGGGATCTGGAAACACGTGGACCCGTTGGCGAGCCCTTCACCGGGCACCAGAATCCTATCCTGAGTGTAGCCTTCAGCCCGGACGGCAGGACACTTGCCTCGGGCAGCGCGGACAAGACGATCATCCTATGGGATGTCGCTTCGCGCCAGCCCATAGGGCAACCTCTCCGGGGACATGCAGAGGCGGTAGACAACGTGATCTTTCATCCGGATAGCAGAGTGCTTGCCTCCAATAGTCGGGATGGCACGATTATTCTGTGGAACGTGGAAACCCTCCGGCCCATCGTGCAGCGGTCCACAGGCTATATCGTTACCAGCTTGGCTTTCAGCTTGGATGGAAAGGTATTGGCTGCCGGCACAGAAGAGGGCCCGATCACCCTGTGGGATGTCGATACAAATGGGCAAACGCTTCTGTCGCTCGAGCCAGCCATGGCCGGATACCCGGCCGTCGTCTATGATATCGCTTTCAGCCCCGACGGTAGCATGCTCGCCTCCGGCGGAAATGATGGTGCGGTTGTATTGTGGAACGTGGCCAGCCGCGAGATCCTCGGTCGGCCCTTGGTCGGCCATAGCGCTCCCATCCACAGCGTTACCTTCAGTCCTGATGGTCAGACACTTGTCTCAGGCGCTCATGATTACGCCGTCATCCTATGGGATGTGCCCTCCCGCCAGCCGATCGGCCGGCCGCTTACCGGTCCCACCATTACCAGCGTAACCTTCACCCCGGCAGGTAAAACGTTGGCTTCCGCGGCGATCGATGGCAGGCTCATCCTCTGGGATGTGAGCCCGCAATCTTGGATCGAGCAATCCTGCATGCGAGCAGGTCGTAACTTGACCCGCGTCGAGTGGGAGCGATATTTTCCGGCCGATCCCTACCGCAAGACCTGCGAGCAATGGCCATTGGAACCCAATGAAGAGGCTACCTCCAGCACAATGCCCCAAGAGAGTGTTTCTTAAGTCCAATTGCTATCGTAAAAAAGAGCATTAACCACGGAGATCACAGAGTCCACAGAGATTTTTAGAGAGTTTTTCTCCGTGTTCTCTGTGCGCTCTGTGGTAAAGAAGCCTTTAAGAAACAGTCT
>JANMSY010000128.1:0-28952 GCA_031389865.1 Anaerolineales bacterium
CCCGACACTCGGGCGAAAAACACTGTTGCTCGGGTTGAAAACCAGGCGGTAACGACTGGGACAAGACAGCGCCGTGAAACAGGCAATTTGCTTTGTCTGTGTGTGGCATGGAAGGGATGTGTTATTTAATGGCGTTTACGCTGTTTTTAAGGCATGTCCCCAGGCATGTCTTTTTTGTTTAACCTCACCCCGCCCCCTCTCCCGGAAGGAGGGAGAGAACATGGCAAGATTCGGGTCGGCAGAAAATGGAGATGTTCATAGAATACAATAAAAGGAGAGACCTATGGACACTCAAAGTAGTTTCAAACAAAGTTCTGAAGATTACCTGCGCATCGAGCAGGCGATCCTGTACCTTGAAAACCATTATAAGGAACAGCCAAACCTGGAAGAGATCGCTGCCAATAGTGGCCTGAGCGAATTCCACTTTCAGCGTTTGTTCACCCGTTGGGCAGGCGTAAGCCCCAAACGCTTTCTGCAATTCCTCACAAAGGAAGGCGCGAAGGAACTGCTCAGCCGGTCTGAGAATCTGCTGGACACTACACACCAGGTCGGACTCTCAAGCCTGGGCCGCCTGCACGATCTGTTTGTGACCACTGAAGCGGTGACTCCGGGCGAGTATAAGACGCGTGGCGAAGGTGTCACCATTCGATATGGACTGCATGCCTCCCCCTACGGGAAATGCCTGGTCGCCGTCACCGAACGCGGCATCTGTCACCTGGGCTTCGTCCAAACGAGTGAGGGCCACACAATTGACAATCTCGTTGCCGATTGGAAGAATGCCAGGATGATCGAAGACAACAAGTCCACGGCTTCGTTGGTGGAAAGGATTTTCAATATGGAAAGCCTCAGCAGGCCATTGAATGTTCATCTGCGCGGGACAAACTTCCAACTGAAAGTCTGGGAAGCGCTATTGCAGATCCCTGCTGGAACAGTGACCACCTACGAAGGTCTTGCTCACCGCATCGGTCAACCCAGCGCTTCACGAGCCGTCGGCACAGCCGTTGGACACAACCCAATCGCGGTGCTGATCCCCTGCCACCGTGTGATACGCAAAGTCGGCGATTTTGGAAAGTACCGTCATGGCTCACTGCGCAAGAAGGCGCTGCTGGCCAGGGAATTCGTCACGGTGAGCCCTGGCGCGCTGGGCGAAGAGAGCCGATAGGCGAACACAGTCGAGGCGAGACCGAAGCAGCTTCCATGATCGTGAAGAGAGATTGCTTCGTCGCAATGACATTGACAAAAAGGAAATGAATGAAAACAAAAACCTGGGTTGCACTTTTGGCGCTCTATATCGTGTGGGGTTCAACCTATCTGGCAATTCGTTTTGCAGTGGAGACCATTCCCCCGTTCCTGCATGCGTCGATCCGGTTCCTGATCTCGGGAGCGATCCTCTTTATTTGGCGGCGCGCAGCGGGTGACGCTGTGCCAACCACAAGTAATTGGAAATCCACTGCCATTGTCGGAACGCTCCTGCTGCTCGGCGGCAACGGTCTTGTGTCGCTGGCAGAAAAGAACATCCCTTCCGGGATAGCAGCGCTGGTGATTTCCACGTCCCCGTTCTGGTTGGTGCTCTTTGAGTCCATGAGGGCCGGGGGGACGAAGCCGAACTGGCAATCCATTCTGGGGTTGGTCATTGGGTTCAGCGGTGTCTTCCTTCTCATTGGTCCTGCTGAAATTACAGGCTCGAGGCAGGACCTCAATACGGCCAGTGTGATCATGTTGCTGATCGCTCCGTTCCTATGGTCGCTGGGCTCCATTTATGCGCGCGGTGCTGATATGCCGAAATCAACATTGATGTCCACCGGCATGCAAATGCTGACAGGTTCTGTATCGCTGTTCATTGTCAGTGTGCTGACGGGTGAGTTAAGCGGATTCAGCTTCGGAGAAGTCTCGACGCTGTCATGGTGGGGATTGCTCTACCTCATCACATTCGGGTCGCTTGTCGGGTTCGTATCCTACGGCTGGTTGTTGCATAATGCGCCTGTATCATTGACGTCCACATACGCATATGTGAACCCGGTGGTGGCTGTGTTTCTGGGTTGGCTGCTTGCAAACGAAGACTTAAATGCGCGGATCGGCATTGCATCCGCGATCATTATCGGGTCGGTGATCTTTATTAACCTTACGCGACAGGCATCAGCTGCGAAAAAAGTGGTGGAGGTTGTCCCGCAGGAAGTTGAATAGGTCAGCAGCATGAGGAGATTGCTTTGTCAGATTACTGCCCTCCTCGCAATGACATACACAATAGTGAGTCCAATATCTGCATTGACGCAGTTGGAAAGTCCAATACTAAAAAGGAGAAGATGAAATGGACGCAAAGAATGTAGTCGAACGTGTGAAGGAAGATAATGTAAAGTTTATCTCCCTGCAATTCTCGGATGTGACGGGAGCAGTCAAGAGTGTGGATATGCCCGTCCGTCACCTGGAGGACATATTGAAGGATGGCGCCTGGTTTGACGGCTCCTCGGTGGAAGGGTTCGCACGTATCCAGGAAAGCGACATGCGACTGATCCTCGATCCGGATACCTATGCTGTCCTCCCGTGGTCGGCTGCCGGTTCCAGACGCGCGCGTGTGTTCTGTGATATCCACATGCCGAATGGCGATCCTTTCGAAGGCGATCCGCGCGGCACGCTCAAGCGCCAGTTGAAGAAGATCGAAGAAAAAGGCTGGAAGTTTAACATCGGACCCGAGCCTGAATTCTTCCTCTTCAAAGGCGAGAACGGGCACGGTGTCCATCCTGTCCCGCATGACACCGGTGGCTATTTTGACTTTTCATCCTTCGACGAAGCAGTGGTTGTGCGTACCGCGTTAATGGAAGCTCTCGATGCGATGGGACTCGAAGTGGAAGTGGGTCATCATGAAGTGGCGCTTGGCCAGCACGAAATTGACTTCCGTTTTGACGATGCGCTCAGGACCGCCGACAACGTACTGACCTTGAAGTACACCGTCAAGGCGATCGCCGCGCAGCACGGACTCGTAGCTTCCTTCATGCCCAAGCCTGTATTCGGCATTAATGGCTCTGGCATGCACTGTCACCAGAGTCTCTTTGACAGGAAGACCGGTGCAAATCTATTCTTTGACGAGAATGACTCAGCGCATCTCTCGAAGCTTGCGTATTCCTTCATCGCCGGACAGTTGAATCACGCCCGCGCCCTGGCTGCCGTGGTGGCCCCGACTGTGAATTCCTACAAACGGCTGGTTCCCGGTTATGAAGCGCCCGTATACATTGGTTGGGCCCAGCAGAACCGCTCGGCGTTGATCCGTATCCCGCGCTACACGCCGGGCCGCGATAAGGCTGTGCGTGCCGAACTGCGTTTCCCCGACCCGTCGGCGAATCCGTACCTGGCGTTTACTGTCATGCTCGCCGCCGCGCTCGAAGGTATCGAGAAGGGACTCGAAGCACCGAAGCCGCTCAACAACATCAACCTGTATCACCTGGATGCCAAGGAACGCAAGAAACTGGGCGTCAAGGAACTGCCCGGTTCTCTCGCCGAGGCATTGCTCGAACTCGAAAAGGACGAATTGCTCAAATCCGCGTTGGGTCAGTCCACCTGCGAAGCCTTCCTGCGCGCGAAATGGGAAGAGTGGGATGAGTTCCGCCTGCGCGTGTCGGATTATGAGATCGAACGGTATTTGGAGACGGCTTAGTAAGGTGTAATTGGTAAGTGGTAATTGTTCGCAAAGGTGTGTTGCGCGAAAATTGAAGAGGGAGAGTAGAGATTGGAGACTGACCTCCGAGGAATGAATGTCCTTCGGAGGTCAGTTATTTTCACCGATGAAGTTTCTACTATCTAGTGTACTGTTGCGCGTGCCAGCTCTACGATTTCCTTCTTGTTTTCCAATATTCGCACCAGTTTCCCATCCTGCATTTGTAGGACGCGGTCCACATACTGGCACAGGCGCAGGTCGTGTGTGACGATGATGCCCGCGCGGTTATTTTCGTGGACGAGATTGGCGAAGGTCTCCACCACCTGATAGGCTCGCTCCGTGTCCAGCGATGCAGTGGGTTCATCTGCCAGCACAACGGCAGGATTATGGATGAGGGCACGCGCAATGGCGACGCGTTGCTGCTGTCCGCCGGAAAGCTGCGCGGGGAGATTGTGCAGCCGGTCGTTGAGTCCGAGGCGGGAGAGGATCTCAGCAGAACGGACGCGTCCCGCTTTGTTGGCCTGCCCATTCAGGCGCAGCATTAAATCCACGTTTTCCTGGGCGGTCAGGAACGGGATCAGGTTGTTCGACTGAAAGGTAAAGCCTATTTTTTCACGGCGCAGCTGTACGCGGCGCTTTTCGTTCATCTGGGCAAGGTCCTGCCCGTCAATCAACACCTGTCCGCTTGTGGGGGAAAGCAACGCGGCCAAAATGGATAACATCGTGGTCTTGCCCGATCCACTGGGGCCGACCAGCGCCACAAACTCACCAGACTTCACTTGAAAGGAAACATGGTCCACCGCGTTGATGGTGGTGCCATCCAACGCAAATGTTTTGACAAGATCTTTGACTTCGAGAGCAATGTTTGTCATGGCGCGCCTATCCTAACCTGAGCGCTTTGAGCGGCTCGATGCGAACTGCATAAATAATGGAAACCATTCCACCCAGCGGGCCAATAAACAGGAGCAAGGCGATGGCAATGAGCGAACGATCCCCGTTGAACACAAATGGAATGGTGGGCGGAAGCGCAAGCGAGAAGAGATATGTAAACACACCTCCGATCGCGACGCCGATGGCTGTCACCACGATGATCTGGATCACCGCAGCCCAACCGACCACTCCATTGGAGGAGCCGATGGCCTTCAACACGCCGATCTGCGGAACCTTCTGCAAAATTTGGATCTGGAAAAATCCGCCGATGACCAGGACACCGATCAGCAGCGTGAAGAAGCCCTGCGTTTGGACTGTCCCTTGCTGGGCTAAATAGCCAGGGATGTTGTTGATCGTGGTCACGATGGTAGTCACCTCGATGTTTGGAACATCCGAGATCAGGCGCGCTTGAATGGCGTCGATCTGCGACGGATCGCTCAACTCAACCGCGAGGATGTTAGGATAGGGTGTGTCGCTGTTCAAATCCGCTTCCGATTGCGGTCGTATTTTTTCCCAGGTCGCTGCCGGCACAAAGATGGTCGGCTGGAAGAAATAGGATTGTCCATCCACCAGGCCAACAACTTTCAAGGTGAAGAATTCGTCCTCGACCCCCTGTGTGGAACGGATCTCGATCTCATCACCCACCTGGATCCCGGAACGTACCGCGACGTTGCGGTCGATCACCACCTCACGCGCCTCACCCCCGCGGAAGTCCCTGCCTTCAAGGATGACAGGCATCCCGGGGCGACCGGCTTCGGCCCCAAGCATGGACACTTTGAGCGGCTCCTGGAGGGAAACGATCTCAGTGTTGGACGTGTAGATCGGACCGGCGTCAGCCACCCCATCCACGCGGCGAACCGTGCGCGCTGTGTTCGTCTCCAGACGGCTTGCAGAAATGCTGTAATCCGATTTTTCAAGGAAGACAATTAACTGCGCGTCCAGATTTGCTACATATTGCCGGTTCCCATTCGCCAGTCCCTCCCCAAGGGCAGCGATGAACAGAACGAGCAGGGTGATCAATGCGATCACCAGACTCACGAGCAGGAAACGCCCGCGATTACGAAACACTTCCTTAAGTGCGAGATAAAAAGCAAGAAAAAGATTTTTCATTATGGTGCTACAGGTCCTTCGAAGGTTTGAGTCCAGTCCACTCCCATCACGCCGTGCAACAGCAGATCAACAGGGGGATGGTCAGCGATGTCATCGTAATAATAGGGCAGGCGGATGCGGCCATCCGGCGCAATGACAAAAGTCCCTGCCATCTGCATTGCATCCTGTCCCTTTGGAGGCAGCTCCGTGTTCCAGCCGCGTTCGCGTTTCAAACGGCGGTTCGAACGCCAGACATTGAATGAAAGAAATGACTGCCAGAGATTGGCCCGTTCCAGGCCATAGGCTTCATAAGCTTTGCGTTCAGGGTCTGCAAGGCACAACACGCCCGGAGCGCGTTGTTCACAAAATACCTTCGCTTCTTCCAGTGTTCCCTGGGTAACAATGACAAGTGAAAGATTTTTCCTTTTGAAATCCGGCAAGACGCTGACGAGATTATCAACCATCTCCTTGCATTGGGGGCAGCCAAAGTGACGGGTGAACGCGAGGATAAGTACCTGCTTCTGCCATAAAGAGGCAAGCTGGACGGGCCTGCCGTCAACATCCTGCAATTTCAGGTCTGGCGCAGGATCATGGAACTTGAGATGGGCTATGTTCGACATCAAGTATTTTGTCTCCTATTTCTCCCTATAATACCATGTTGTCCATATTTTGCAAAGGTTTTGTATAGCTAACTCACCTTACGCAGTTTATGTCTTTTAGTATGTCACCCTGAGCGAAGCGAAGGGTCTCTACGATAATCTCAGAGATTCTTCGCTCCGCTCAGAATGACATTGCGTAAGGTCACTAACTAAAACATCCCAGGTGATTACTCGATCATAACCCCTTTTCACGCCCATTGTATAATGAGGCTCATTGGGAGTTCCCGTGATTCTGCTGACGAGGGATTGCCAAATCCCGTGAATGCAGGAGATCCACTGGCATTTGCCCCGAATCTGGCGGCTGGATTTGTCAATCCAGCCAAGCATCACGGCGATTCCCAGAGAAACTATAATGAAAGTATCAGTCGCTTTAATGGAAAATCAATATCATGCCTAAAGATATCTTCATCTCCTATTCACGTCGTGACCAGGAATTCGTCACCCGCCTTGCAAGCGATCTGGATGCGCAGGTTGCCGGCGTGTGGTTTGACCAATCCGCAATCCAAGCCGGGGAAAACTGGCACGATGAGATCATGAAAGGAATCCATGAGTGCACAGCCTTTGTGCTGGTTTTGTCTCCTGATGCAATGAAATCGCGCCATGTACTCGAGGAAGTCAACAAGGCGCTGGAATTTGGGAAAACAATCTTTCCGATTCTGTATCGTCCCGCAAAATGGACAGACGAGATTGAAGCATTGGTCCAAGACATTCAAACACTTGATCTTCGCTCAGGCAGTTATACCGACAATTTTAATAAACTGGTGGATGGTCTCATGGAGGCAGGCGCGCTCAAGGCGACGGGAGAAAGACCGTTCCTTCGGCAGCCCGCAAAAACCAGTTTGAATGTCGTTTTTAGCAAGATCCCAGGATGGGCATATGCATGGAGTCTGGGCTGGCTGGTCTTTTGCACCATCGTTTTTATTTTCCTGTTTATCCTAATGGTTCTTCAAGGGAACGCAGGAGCAGAGGATATGGTGAATTTCCTGGCGGTCCTTTTCAGTGGCATGGTTGGAGGTTTTACAGGAGGGCTGGTCGCTGGTCTATTCACCATGCTTGCATTGCGATCCTATGCACCCAGCATTTCCTGGAAACATATGTCACCATCCATTCGAAACTGGGTGATTAGCGGTCCGTTGGGAATGATCATATCTGGCTTAATCACGGTCATTATGCTCGCTATGGGAGTATTTGCTGCACAAAGTTCAGTTCCAAATTGTGATGAAATTGGTTTGAGCGAATGCATAGGACAAATCTCGCGGGGAGAATACAGGGGCATTTTCATTCTTACAATGATTGTATTCTCTCTGTTTGTTACCGTGGCCTGGTTCCTTACAGGAATGTTGGCCGGCTGGCTGACCGTCCGTCATGTTCGTACGTTGGAACCGGGCATCACGAGAAAACAAGGCTGGAGTGTCTCAGGTGGTTGGGGATGTGGAGCCATCATCGCAGCCCTGGTGCTGCTGCTGACGCTTGGCATTCTTTCCAGGATCTTTCAGCTGTAGATACTGCTACACGCCAGCTTTCAAAATAGACTCAACCTGTTTTCGTAGTGCCGCTGGACGAATGGCATTTGTCGTGATCTTCTTCGCCCCTACAAAATTTGCAAATCGGATCAAGCCCTTCGCCAATGCATTTGCGAAATCAACATCCTTCACGGGCGCGTCGTCTTCGTGCCAGAATCCCTTGATCTCGAGCGTCTTCGTGGTGCGGTCCAGTTTCGGGTCGAGCCGCGCCACCAGGTCATCACCGTACAAGATCGGCAAAACATAATATCCCCAGCGACGCTTATCCGCTGGCACATATACCTCCCACTTGTAGTCAAAATCGAACAGCTTCTGCGCCCGGCCGCGTGCGCTTACAATATCCAGCGAAGATAGGAAGGTGACTTCCTCGAGCGTGGTCGTATCTTTGGGATTCCATGCTTTGGGGATTTTTCCCTTTTCGATTGAATCCAACAGCTTTACATCTTCTGCCAAAACGAGATAGGTGTCCCGTCCGCCCTCAATTTGAACCTGCTCAAACATCCCAGACTCTTTCCACTTCGCAAGCAGACTCTTCATCTCGGCTGGCGAATAATCATTGTGCAAATAGCCACGCAATTCGACTCTCATCTTCGATTCGCTTTTCAGCCCCATGAATGAGACTATCTTGCGTGCGAAAAATTCCTCCGCCTCTTTTTCTGTTACCGCATAATCGAACTCTTTGGGAGCGATATTCTCGCGGAAGTCATACACACGGTTAAACCCCTCGCGATGATGGATCATCAGTTCACCGGACAGCCACATATCGAACAGCGCCACAGACGTTTCCTTACGCCCGCGATAACTTTGCATTTCCAGGCGCTTGCCGTCAAAATGCCTGTTCCCCAGAGGACCATGTTTCCGTAACTCTGCGCGCACATGCTCCAGCACCGCCATATGCTGCGGGACAAAATATTTCACATACTCATCGCGCGTACGCTTCTCCATATGCACACGCCAGTACGGCAACTCAGACATCGGGTACATTGCCAGCCAGCCGCCGTAATCAAAAAATTCCCGATCCTTATACGCGAGCTGATACAAATACTCTGGCTTGTACTCCAGCACGCGGCTGTGCAGAACAATATCCTGGCTGCGTGCAGCGATATTTAATGGGTCAAGCTGCACGGCCTCACAGGCACGCATGGCCTGGGCGGTCCCTTTTTTGCCTTTCCAGCGGCGGCCGGGCCAGAGGCCCTGTTTACCGAGAACAAAGCGACGGGCAGTGGTTTGTGAAATTGTTACCATGCATATCCAATCATTCAAACTGTAAATGGATTGAAGTTTGTATCTCGATCATAATAATCCTCGCCCTCCACCCGCTTGAGAGCGTTGACAGCGGCATAGGTAACGGGAGTCATTAACACTTCAACCCCACACTTAAAAAGATAGTTGGTGAGGGTCAATGTGAGGAATAAACTCCATGGGAAAACACCGAATGTGGATGCAACAACGACGAACATGACCGTGTCCACCAGTTGACCAAGGACTGTGCTCCCAATGGTGCGTGCCCACAGCCAGCGACCCTCCGTCAGTACTTTTAGCTTTGCGAGGATAAACGAATTGGTGAATTCACCTGTCCAGTACCCCGCCAGACTCGCCAGCACAATTCCGCCTGAACTCATGCCACCCAGGATTGCGTTATACGCAGCGTCACCCGCGTACCCCTGCCACGTTGCTTCGCCGGGCATCACACGCACGATCCAAAAGATGACAGCGCTCAACGCCAGACAGGCAAATCCCGCCCAGATCACGCGCCGCGAACGATTATATCCATACACTTCCGTGAGGATGTCGCCGAAAATATAACCCACCGGGAAAAGAATTGTTCCCGCGTCAAATGCCATTCGCACGCCGAAGAAGCTGACTCCCCAGTCCACGATCTTGGCGGAGGACGCGATATTGCTCACGACAAGGACTGTCACAAAGACAGCCATGATCAGGTCAAAGAAACGATACTGTTTCATAAAGATTGATTTACCCGATCCCCACGCGTTGACGGGACTGAAATCACAAGAAAATGGACATCTGCATTGGATCGATTCATGAATTGATGCTTTAACATGGGAGCGACCTCGATCCCGTCGCCTTTGTGCAAAATCAGTTCATAACCTTCAAAAGCCATTGCCCCCTCTCCTTCAAGGATATAAAAGAATTGACGTGCGACCTTGTGTACGTGCATCACCTCTGCACCACCCGCAGGGACTCGTTCCTGGATCACACTCATCTCATCATCTTTGAGCAGATGCCAGCCATCGCATAATGTTCTGCGTTTTCAATGGAAACTAGCATATCAAACCTTCCAAGGCTCCATACACCGGGCACCTCATTTGTCAAATATGTATCAAAATACGGGGTTTTTCCGATTTTAGCACAGATATTCTAAGAAAGGCGTTTACAGTTTATAGTCCACCATAATGCAGAGCCGCCGCTACAAATCTAGGAAGCTGAAACGGAATTTGCCTTCTCGATCATCCGACAGAAGGAACAGAAATCATCCGTTGATGTAGGTTGTCCACATTTCGGACAGGGGTGCAAATGGGCACGCTCGATGTTCGGTTCAATGAACAGGTCCCCACTCTTGCGGGCCTCCAAAAAGCGCAGATAAAATGTCAGCTTGGCGCCGGGGCGGGTCGTTTCCAACTGGTTGAGCAATTCCTTATAGTAAATCGACTGCGATCCCTCAGCATATGGACACTCATCATAAATATATTCGATGGCGCGTGAGATGCAGTACGCAGTCATCTCGCGTTCGTAGAAGCGGCACAATGGCTTGACCTTGCGCGCCAGCCCGTCCGAGGAGGGCAGGACAGGCCCCTGCCGCAGGAGATATTCACTCGACCAGGACAGCGTATTCCCGAGCAGTACGGCAGCCTCATCATCGAGATTGTGGCCGGTCGCAAGCACATCATATCCAAGATCCCGCGCGATGCGGTTCATTTCGTGGCGTTTCGCCAGGCCGCACACGGAACAGGGCTTGCCGTGCCCGCGAAAGGATATCTCCGAAAGCACAGGGATGGATTGTCCGTACTCCTTTTCAACATCCACAACGTGCAGCTTGAGGGTATGCTCATCGGCGAACTTCTGCGCAAGACGCTGCGATTCGTGCGAATAGTTGATTCCGCCGTCAATGCCCAGGCCAAGATAGAGCCCATCGGCCTGATAGCCCAGCCGAACGAGAATATCCCACAGCCCAAGCGAATCCTTGCCCCCTGACACCGCGACCAGGATCTTCTCGTGATGAGTGAACATTTCATATTTTTTGATAAAGCGCTCGGTCTGCTCGGGAACCCACTCAAGATAGTGTTCCTTGCAAAGAGCCAGTTTGTGCTGGCGCATGTTGACAGAGGCTTTCTCACCACATTTTCTACATTTCATGGTTATATACCTGTCGTTGCGAGCCGCGTAGCAGCGAAGCAATCTCCTCATCGGTGCGGGTTGCTTCGTCACTTCGTTCCTCGCAACGACATGCGCCTCCGGAAATCACCGCGATCAACTTGATCTCATCGCCATCCTTCAAGATCTCGTCATCCAGGATCATCTCGCCTTCGCGCGTTGCGATGACCGACTCGGGCACAACGTTGATTTTCCCCAATGCGGAGAGCAGTGTCATACCTGGCTTTACCTGATATTCCTTGTCACGCAGAATTAATTTGACCAAAACGGCTCCTTGTGGAAGTGATTCTACCATCAGGGCCGGGCCTGCAAAATTCCCAGCTACGGATTTCACAGATGATCGCGGCAGGAATTAAGAATCCGTGCAATCTGTGGCAAAAAGAATCGTCACCTTGACAGCACTACCCCATTCCCTGTACGATAGACGGATGCGAATTGGAATGATGGCGGATACGTACAAGCCGTATGTCAGCGGCATCACGAATTATATTGACTTGAACAAGCGTGCCCTCGAAAAAGATGGGCACGAAGTGTATGTATTTACCTTCGGCGATCTCGACTATCAGGATGATGAACTTCGCGTCATTCGAAGCCCAGGCCTGGCTCTTTCGGACACAGGCTTTTATCTGTCCCTGCGCTACAAGACCGCACACAAGAAACTTCTCCGAACCATGGACGTGGTGCATGTCCATCATCCATTCCTCAGCGGGCGGCTCGCGCTGAACTATTGTCGCCGCGTCCAGATTCCGATCATCTTTACCAATCACACGCGCTATGACCTGTACGCACAGGCACGCATGCCTCTCATGCCTGAAGAAGTCAGTCATGGATTGTTGCAGGCCTACATGCCCGATTTCTGTGACGCGGTCGATCTCGTCATTTCGCCTTCGGACGGTATGAAAAAGGTTCTGCGCCAATATGGCGTGGAGAGTCATATCGAAGTTGTCCCCAATGGCGTGGACCTGCGCCCCTTTCAGCAGGCGCAGGCTCTCTCGCGTGCGGATTTTGGTTTTACCGATCAGGATATTCTGCTCGTCTACGCAGGGCGGCTGGCCCCGGAAAAAAATCTTGATTTTTTGTTGCGGTCTTTCGCGGGTGTTTCGCAGGTCTACCCTAATGTCCATTTGTTGATCATCGGCAGCGGACAAAAGCAATTCGAGGAGGAACTCAGGCCGCTTCCTCATCAGCTCGGCGTGAGCGACCGCGTCCATTTTGTAGGAATGATCCCATACGACCGACTCCCCGCCTATCTGGCGATGTGTGACGCGTTCGTCACCGCATCCGTTACAGAAGTACATCCACTCTCTGTGATCGAGGGCATGGCAACAGGGCTCCCCATCCTGGGCATTGACTCGCCTGGAGTGGGCGATTCCATTTCGGACCGTGAAACGGGCCTGTTGGCGACCAACGATCTCGCGTCCTTTACCGCCAAACTGACCTACCTGTGCATGGACGGCGCTTTCCGTAAAAAAATGGGACGCGCCGCCCGCGAAGCCTCTGCACAATATGACATCGAACGCACCACAAAGATCATGCTCGAGCATTACACACGACTCACCCAAAGCGCAAAACCCGCCAAACAAAGTTTTGATGAACGGCTGATGTCCATTTTGGAAGAATTCCTGAAATGAAGCACAACCAGAAGATCGGGCAATGGGGCGAAGAGGCAGCCGCCGCATATCTGAGTCAACGCGGCTACGAGATCAGCGCGCGTAACGTGCGGACACCCTACGGCGAGATTGACCTTGTTGCAAAACAGGGCGATGTCACGATTTTCATCGAAGTGAAGACGCTCACTTCAAGCAGGAACTTTTTCCCTGAACACAACGTAACAGCGCGCAAACGAGAGCACATGCTTGCCTGCGCCGAACACTACGCGGCAGCGAACGCAGTCGATCACTGGCAGATCGATGTCATCGCTGTGGAAGGAAAACAAGGGTTGGAACCGAAGATCACGCATTTTGACAATGCGATAACATGAAACAGATGCGACCTTCGAGTTACGAATTATCGAGTATCGTTAATATCAATGTCCTCAATCAAAACACCCCTCATCCTCATCATTGGTCCCACTGCCGTTGGCAAAACGGAGCTGGCGATTCAACCCGCGGAGCGGCTGAACGGCGAGATTATATCAGCCGATTCGCGTCTCTTTTACCGTGGCATGGATATTGGGACTGCGAAACCTTCCCCCGAAGAGCTGGCACGCGTTCCACATCACTTAATTGATATTGCGAATCCTGACGAAATATTAAGCCTGGCTGTCTTTCAACAGAAGGCCACTGAAGTTATCGCTGATATTCATGCACGGAGCAAATTACCATTCCTTGTGGGCGGCACGGGACAGTACATCCGCGCGGTGACGCAGGGATGGACACCGCCGCAAGTGCAGCCGGATGAAAGATTGAGGGCGGAATTGGAAAACATGAAGGAAGAAAGAGGGCTTCAGTGGCTACACGACAAACTGAAGAGTCTTGATGCTGAGGCCGCAGAAAGAATCGATGCCCGCAATTTCAGACGAACGATACGGGCACTCGAAGTGATTCTGACAACGGGAAGAAAATTCTCCGGGCAGCGCGGGCAAAGCGAATCACCTTTTCATCTCATCACAGTCGGGCTGATGCGTCCGCGCGTGGAGTTGTACGAACGCGTCGATCAACGCATTGACACGATGTTTGCAAACGGATTTTTGGACGAGGTCAGGGGTCTGTTGGCAAGGGGATACTCCCCCTCCCTGCCAACAATGTCCGCGATCGGGTATCGGGAGTGCATACGGGTACTCAACGGCGAGTTGAACGAGGAGCAGGCCAGGGCTGAGATCCGGCGGGCAACGCGAATCTTTGTCCGCAGGCAGGCGAATTGGTTCAAGGAGTCCGATCCCACTATTCGTTGGTTTAACGTTGAGAAGGGGATTGTTGCGGAGATCGAGTCCTATATCCGCAAGTCATTGCAGTCCTTCACCGACGATGGCGAAGAGAGCAGGTAAAAACATCCGTCGGTTGGTTGACTTTTGATTCTTCATTGTATATACTGATGATAACCATAAACGAGGAGGCAGCATGAACGAACGTCCGTGGCTTGCTCATTACGACCGAGGGGTTCCGCAAACAATCGAATACCCAAAAGCGCCGTTGTTCTATTTTTTGGAGGAGGCGGCGAAGAAATATCCTGACCGCGCCTGTACAATTTTCAAGGGTGCGTTCATTTCTTATAAAGAGATGAACGCGCTGTCTGATCACATGGCAGCCGCGCTGGTCGAGATGGGCGTGAAGAAGGGAGACCGGGTGGGAATCTTCATGCCAAACGTACCTCAGTTCGTGATCGTATATTTCGGCATTCTTAAAGCGGGCGGCGTTGTAGTGGCGGTCAACCCCACCTACCCTGCTGATGAAGTCATTACGCCGGTCAATGATGCCAACATCGACATCATGTTCACGCTGACGCGGTTCTATGGTGTTTTGAAGGCGGTGCGCGAGAGGTCCAAGCTCAAGAAGATCATTGTCTCCAATATCAAGGAGGCACTGCCTTCGTTCACGAGTCTGCTTTTCACGCTGCTAAAAGAGAAAAAGGAGGGCCACCATGTCGCCGAGCTGGATGCACGTGACGTATGGATGAAGGACCTTCTCAAGAAACACGAGAATTCGCCGAGACCCAAGGTCGACATCTCGCCCGATGACACTGCGCTATTCCAATATTCGGGTGGCACGACCGGCATACCCAAGGGCGCAGTGGCGATGCATCGCAATGTGGTTGCCAACACGCTCCAGATCAAATCGTGGATGCCCAATCTGGACCCGGGCAAAGAGGTTGTGCTAATGGGCATTCCACTGTTCCATGTATATGGGATGGTGGCAGGCATGAATTTCGCCATGTCGAACGGCGCGAGCATGGTGATGGTGCCGAACGCCCGTGACCTGAAGGACGTTTTGGAAAATGTCAGCAAGTACAAAGCGACGATCTTCCCAGGTGTGCCCCTGCTGTACAACGGGATCAACAATCACCCGGATGTGAAAGCCGGTAAATATGATCTCTCATCGATCAAGGCATGTATCTCGGGCTCGGCTGCACTGATGCGCGAGACAAAGGAGCAGTTTGAAAAACTGACCGGCGGCAGGGTGTTCGAGGGCTATGGCCTGTCTGAAGCGCCAACCGCAACGCACTGTAACCCCCTGCTGGGTGAGAATAAGACTGGTTCCATCGGCATGCCATTGCCAGATGTGGACGTGAAGATCATCAGCCTGGATGACGGCGAAACGGAATTACCTCAGGGTGAGATCGGCGAGATCGCTCTCTGCGGCCCACAGGTCATGAAGGGCTATCACAACATGCCCACTGAAACAGCCAATACCCTGCGCCAGATGAAAGACGGCAGTACGTGGCTGTTCACCGGTGACATTGCTCGCATGGATGAGGATGGATATTTCTACATCGTTGACCGCAAAAAGGAGCTGATCAAGCCGGGTGGTTTCCAGGTCTGGCCGCGCGAAGTGGAGGAAGCCATTTCGTCCCATCCAAAAGTTCTGGAGGTGGGTGTCGGCGGCATCCCTGATCCGAACCGCGGCGAGACGGTCAAAGCATGGATCGTGGTCAAACCGGGTGAAACGTTAACTGTGGAGGAGCTCAAGGCGTATTGCAAGGAACATCTTGCGCCGTATAAAGTCCCCACACATTATGAATTCAGGAATGAACTGCCCAAGACCACCGTTGGGAAGATCTTGCGGCGCGAACTGGTACGGCAGCATAAGGATGGTGTTCCACAGTAACAATAAGGCAATAATTAAGAAGAGAGCCATCCAATGTTGGATGGCTCTCTTTTCATGTAGTACCTATACTACTTTGCGTTATACGCCCATGCCAATGATTTGAGGTGTACCGCTCTTCTTTGGAATTGGCGGCGGGAAGATGGATTCAAATTCATCGCGCGACAGAGTTTCCACTTCAAGAAGCTTTTGTGCCACCGCATCGAGTCGATCACGATATTGCGTGAGCAGCTTCTTGGTCATTTGGTAGGCATCGTCCACCAGCTTGCGGACTTCCGCATCAATGCGTTCCGCGACGGCTTCAGAGTAGTCACGCTGTTCCGAGATCTCGCGGCCAAGGAAGATCAATTCCTCCTTTTGACCGTAGGTCATCAAACCCAGTTCGTTGGACATGCCCATGCGAGTGACCATCATACGCGCCATTTGTGTAACACGTTCGATGTCGCTGGATGCACCGGAGGTGATATCGTCAAAAACGATCTCTTCGGCAACGCGTCCGCCAAGCAGACCAGCCAGTGAAGCGATCATCTTCTTGCGCGAGGTCAGGATACGGTCATCTTCGGGGCGATACCAGGTGAGCCCACCTGCCTGTCCGCGGCCAACAATGGTGATCTTTTGAACGGGGTCCGCTTCGGGGATGGCATTCATCACTACCGCGTGCCCAGCTTCGTGGTAGGCGATGATGCGCTTCTCTTCGTCTGAGATCAAACGCGACTTGCGTTCCGGTCCCATCACCACGCGTTCAATCGCTTCTTCGAGGTCCATCTGACCGATCGATTTCTTATTACGGCGGGCGGCGAGGATCGCGCCTTCATTGACAAGGTTTTCAAGATCAGCACCCACAAAACCCGGTGTACCACGCGCAAGCGTACCCAGGTCAACGGCGGGCTCCAATGGCTTGCCTTTGACATGAACTTTCAGGATGGCCTCGCGTCCCTTCATGTCGGGGCGGTCGAGCGTCACGCGGCGGTCAAAGCGGCCGGGACGTAAAAGTGCCGGGTCAAGAATATCGGGACGGTTGGTCGCCGCTATGATGATCACGTTCGTGTCTGTATCAAAGCCGTCCATCTCGACCAGCATCTGATTGAGGGTCTGCTCGCGTTCATCATGGGAACCACCGAGACCCGCACCGCGCTGGCGGCCTACTGCATCAATTTCATCTACGAACACAATACAGGGCGAATGGCGCTTGGCCTGATCGAACAGGTCACGGACACGGCTTGCACCCACACCGACGAACATTTCCACGAACTCAGAGCCGGAGATGGAGAAGAACGGAACGCCCGCCTCACCCGAAACGGCTTTTGCCAGCAAGGTCTTGCCTGTACCTGGAGGGCCAACCAATAAAACGCCCTTCGGGATACGCGCTCCCAGCTGAATGAATTTTTGAGGTTCCTTCAGGAACTCAACGATTTCCGCCAATTCCTGCTTGGATTCTTCCACGCCAGCCACATCCTGAAATGTGACAGTCGGATGCTCACCGCTGAACATACGGGCACGGGATTTACCGAACGACATGGCAGCATTGTTCGATCCCTGCGCCTGGCGGAAGATAAACCACAGAATGCCAGCCATGAAAATGACCGGCAGGATGTACAACGCGCCGCTGAGGACGCCAGCCCATTGTGAGGGCGGCTTGACTTCGATCATGACACTATCTGGAGAAAGTTGTTCAGGGGTCACGCCAAGCGCGAGCAGCTGCTCAACGAGGGTCGAACCTGATTCTTTATAAGATTCGAGACCGTTTTCGTCCCCATCGGTATACACCACGCGCAGGTTATCACCATCTTCAATAATGACGCGGGCCACCTGGCCCCCCTTGATATCTCGTGCCACTTCATTGATCGTCAACGATTCAGTTGAACCAGAGTCCCTCTGAAAAGCCATGACAATCATGGCTACCGCGGCGACGATCAAAAGAAATGTCACAACGAACGATTGATTTCTAGGATTCACTGTGCCTCCAAATATAATTCCAACAAAGATTATACCAACATGACCAACTCAGGAATAGCCTCTCTGAAAATTTTATACATTTCTCTAATACGGCTATTTTCGGCCTATCAGGTATGGATGATGAAGCACATCATGCTCTTACCCGCCGAGTGCCGCATTCGCCGGCAGAATTATTCGAGGGCCAGTTCCACCGGGCAGTGGTCCGAGCCCAGTACAGACTCGTGGATGACAACATCCCTGACACGGGGAACCAGCGCCTCAGAGACGAGAAAGTAGTCAATACGCCAGCCAACGCCGCGCGCACGGGCATTGGAAATGTATGTCCACCAGGTATACTGCACACGGTCCGGGTACAGATGGCGATACACATCCACAAATCCATGGTCGAGGAATTTTTGAACCCAGGCGCGCTCTTCCGGCATGAAACCGGAGTTCTTTTCATTGGCTTTCGAATTTTTCAGGTCAATGGGCATGTGGGCTGTGTTGAAATCCCCGGTGATGATGACATTCTCTCCCTGCGCGTGCAGCCTGTCGCACAGCGAAAGTAAATGGGCGTAGAAATCCAGTTTATCGTCGAGGCGTTCCTTACCGCGCTGACCATTGGGGAAGTACACGTTAAATAAACGGAAATCAGGATGGAGCGTCGAAATGACACGACCCTCCATGTCGAAGCGGAGCATATCCAGGCCCAACTGGGTTTCGACAGCAGGAGTCCGCAAAAAGGTCGCCACACCGCTATATCCCAATTTTTGCGCGGGATTCCAGATCACTTCATAGCCTGGAAACTGGCGCTGTTCTTCCTTAAGTTGACTGGGGTGAACTTTGATCTCCTGCAAACACAATACATCGGGTTTTTGATCCCACACCCAACCCAGTGCATTCTTCAGCAGCGCGGCCCGCAAGCCGTTGATGTTCCAGGATATTATCTTCATCGGCATGGGTTTATGGTACACTTCAAACAGGAAAAATGATGAGCGCAAAGCTGAAATGCATTCTATGTGTTGAAGACGAACCCGAAATGATAGACCTGATGAGGCTGATCCTGGGTCGCCGTGGATTTGAAGTGAAGGGTGCAACGGGGGGTGTGGAAGGGCTCAGAATGATACGGCAGGAAGCCCCGGATCTTGTACTTCTGGACTTAATGATGCCCGATATGGACGGTTGGGAAGTATACCAGCAAATGAAGGCGGACGAAAAAACGAAGGATATCCCGGTCATTGTGGTCACTGCAAAGGCACAGAGCATCGACAGGGTGCTTGGCCTGCACATCGCAAAAGTGGATGACTACATTGCCAAGCCATTCAGTCCACAGGACCTGATGAGCAGCGTTGAGAAAGTACTTAAATCCAGGGCATGACATGTGACGAGGCGATCCACTGGACGCCTCGTTTTTGCAGAGTGCCGCAGAATTTGGTAAACGTGAGCTTTCCATTGCAACCTGCAATTTCACGTCAAAAGTTTGCTTTTTCTGTGAGACAAGCGGTAATTTCTCCTTATGACGAAATACATCTCCATTGAAAACAGGAACCGCAAAATGGACAGGCCATTGCGGATCAAGTACTGCGACACGTTCCTGACCCAACTCCGCGGATTCACCTTCCACCCCCCCCCGGCACGGGACGAGGGACTGCTCCTGGTTGGGACGCGTGACTCACGCCTCGACTCCTCCATCCACATGTTTTTCGTCTCATTTGATCTGTCCGTGATATGGATCAACTCTGACATGCAGGTCGTGGACAAGGTGCTCGCCAAATCGTGGCGTCCTGCTTATTTCTCAAAACAACCAGCACGGTACGTATTGGAAGTTCACCCTGAAAACGAGGCGAAGTTCCAGATTGGGGACGTGGTGCACTTTCAAAATGCGTAAACAAATCTCACTTTTCCTTCTGGTTGTTCTTATTTCCTCATTATTTGCCATACAGCCTGCCTCTGCCCAATCCAGCGGACCCACCTACATTGTCCAATCGGGAGACACACTGTCCTATATTGCCTCGCGTTTCAATGTCACCGTGGACGAGCTGATGACAGCCAATCCATCTCTTGACCCGAACTTTTTATCAGAAGGACAGGAGATCGTTATTCCAGGGCTTGAAGGTATCACGGGTGTTCTCGAAACCGAGATCATCTCCTTCGGGGATTCGCTCCGCAGTTTGAGCAGGCGCACCCAGGTCTCGGATGAACAGCTCATCAGACTAAATCGCCTGGTGAGCCCCACCGAATTGTATGTGGGCATCAGTCTGATTATTCCAACACAGGAAAACCAATCTTCACTGAACGCTCGAAGCGCTGCATCCCCAGGCGAGTCTCTGCTTGAACTGGCTGTCAGGCAAAATAGTGACCCCTGGACACTTTCATCCATCAACAAATTTGCTGGTACATGGGAAATTCTTCCAGGCGATGTCGTTTACTCTCCTGCTGATAGTAATGAAGGCGGCGCCACAGGTTTGCCGTCCGCTTTTCAGGAGGCAAACATCCAACCTTTGCCACTGGTACAGGGCGCGACCGAAATTATTCAGATCAAAACACAGGACAATATTTCATTATCAGGAATGCTTGTAGACAAGCCGCTCCAGTTCTTCGACAATAATGGAGGCCAGGTTGCATTACAGGGAGTCTTTGTGTTACTTGAGCCGGGTGTATATCCCTTATTAATAGAAGCCACCCTGCCCGATGGAGTAAAACAATCCTTCGAGCAAATGGTGCTTGTCACGGAGGGGGATTATTTAAGCGAGGATATCCCCCTTAATGATCCCAGTACTCTGGATGTAGCCGTAACCGAACCCGAGCTCCGGAACATCATCGCTCTCACAACGCCATCCACACCGACGCGTTATTGGAATGGTCCTTTTACCTCCCCTGCTGTAGATCCCAATTGCTTCACCTCCCGTTATGGAACCCGCCGCACATACAAGGTGATCAATTCAGATATCGAAGTGCCGGGGTTTCATACAGGGCTGGATTTTTGCGGTGGCGAGGGATTGCAAATCTTTGCACCCGCGCCGGGCAGAGTGGTGTTTGCAGCTCCATTAACCGTGCGCGGGAATGCCACGATTATTGATCATGGCTGGGGGATTTATAGTGGTTTCTGGCATCAATCTGGAATCCGTGTAAATGTAGGCGATCTGGTGGAACAGGGCCAGGTGATTGGGCTGGTCGGCGGGACAGGCCGGGTCACTGGGGCACATTTGCATTGGGAGGTATGGGTGAACGGCGTCCAGGTGAATCCGCTGGATTGGTTGAATCAAACCTACCCCTAGCAAGCCATCCACATATTCGGCGGCCAGCCACCCGATTTTGAGGGTGAAGCGTTGCACTCCATCCCTGTTTATGCTACACTCAAAATAATCTGGAGGTCGCTGTGTCCACTGCATCCGTTGTCAATTTCCTGAAACAAAGTGACATTTTTTACCAATTCACACCCACACAGTTGGAGCTTGTCGCCAATCTTTGCCAGGAAGCCATCTATCAAAAGGACGAGCTGATCTTTAAGGAAAACAGCAGCAGCAAGGAACTGTATATCATTGTGCAGGGCGAGGTGGATATTTTTGTCGATCCATCCCTGGTCAGCTCAATCGAAGCCAGCAGTGAAAACCGGACGGTTGCCACGCTCCGACGGGGACAATCTTTCGGGGAAATTGCGCTGGTGGATGAAGGTTTGCGGTCTGCATCTGCCTGTGCGTCACAAAAGGATACACGACTTCTGGTCATCCCACGCGATAAGTTGATCATGCTTTGCGATACATACCCACAATTGGGCTATCGGCTGATGTATAACCTGGCAGCTGATCTCGCCATGAAGATCCGCAATACCGATCTTCGCATCCGGGAACAGCTCCTGTATCAGCCTCAGGCAAAGGAAATAAAAAAAGTCTAAAAATCAGACTTGACCCAAGAACACAATTGCCTTACTATTAATAATCAATTTGTGTTTCCCCTGTACGAAAAAGAAAAGCCGCGAGAATATCTCGGGCTTTATTCTAATATTGGTATGAACCAAGCATACTCCAACTGAAAGGAGGTGATACCGACAGAAAAGAGTTTTGTCCACCCAGTTGTCGTATCCGCCAAAAAGAGGATACCAAGATCTCTACTAGACATTTCGGAGGAGTTAGAAAATGAAACGCTTATTTGCTTTGCTTTCGCTGTTGGTTGTCGCCAGCATGTTGTTTGCTGCCTGTACACCCGCTGCGACAGAAGCCCCCGCCGGGAATGAATCCCCGGCAACTGATGCCCCTGCGGCAACAGATGCACCCGCCGCAACCGATGCCCCTGCTGGCGCCGATTATGAATGCACAGACGCACTCGGTTGTGTAACAATCGCCCCTGATGAACCCGTTCACATTGCCTATTGGGGTGTTCTCTCTGGCCCCGATAGCTCCCTTGGTGAAGACTCCAAGCGTGGTGTTGAACTCGCCATTGATGACAAAGGCGGCAAGATCCTCGACCATGACATCCTCTTGACCACAGAAGATGCAGGTTGTACTCCTGAAGGTGGCGCCACTGCTGCTGCCAAGCTCGCAACCGATACTTCCCTCGTGGGCTTGATCGGCTCCAGCTGCTCGGATGAAACCGTTGGTGGTATCGCAACCATCACCAATGCCGGTCTACTCACCATATCCCCATCCAACACACGCCCAGTATTGAGCGATCCCAACCGCGGCCCAGACTACGCCGGATATATGCGCACCGCCCACAGCGATGCATTCCAGGGCAAGGCCGTTGCCGAGTTCGCCTATAACGAGTTGGGCGCCCGCAAGGCTGCCACCCTCCATGATGGTTCTGCATACGCAGAGGCTCTTCAGCAGGTCTTCGCCGATAATTTTGTCGCTCTTGGCGGTGAGATCGTTGCCCAGGAAGCTGTTGCCAAAGATGCCACTGATATGAAACCTGTGCTTACTACAATTGCAGCAGCCCAACCGGATTTCTTCTACTATCCGGTGTTTGTTGCCGTAGGTGGTTATGTGACTGCCCAGATTCGCGATGTTGCCGGCCTCGAGGAAGTACCGATCGCTGGCTCAGACGGCATCTTTACGGCTGATTTGCTCAAGGGCGCCGGCGCGAATGTTGAAGGCATGTACCTCTCCAGCCCTGATTTCAGTGCTTTTACTGGAGATTATGCTGGATTCATTGAGAAGCATGAGGCAAAATATGGTGGTTCAACGCTATCCACCTTCCATGCTCACGCGTATGATGCAGCCAATATTCTGTTTGCAGCTCTCGAGCAGGTTGCTGTCGTCCAGGACGATGGCACGATCTATGTTCCGCGCCAGGCCCTGCGTGACGCTGTTTATGCCACCAAGGATTTCAAGGGCATCACTGGAACGCTGTCCTGCTCACCGTCTGGTGACTGCGGCGCTCCAGTCATCGCCATGTATGAGGTAGTGAATGCTGACCCTGCATCCTGGAACCCGGCTGATGCAGCCAACCCGAACCCCAAGAAGATCTGGCCGTAAATCTTAAAGCTTTGTAACTAATGCAGTGGGCAGGGCATCTGCCCTGCCCACTGCATCCCCACATTGAGGAGACAGCTCATGCGCACCCGTCTTAGTGAACGATTATTGGACCTTGCTGTCAGTGGTTTTTTATGGGGGTTTCGAATCCTGATTGTGTCGGCCATTGTCATTGGTACAGTTGCTACCATTCGCGCCGGCAAATATACCGGCGAACAATGGATTGACTTCGTGGTCTTTGGCATATCCCAGGGAAGCATCTACGCCTTGATCGCGTTGGGATACACAATGGTCTACGGCATCCTGCGTATGATCAATTTTGCTCACGGTGAAATTTTCATGAGTGGGGCGTTCAGCGCTTATTTTCTTGCCACCTGGTTGAATGGTACTGGATTTATTGATAGTAACCCCATCCTGGGGTTACTGATTCCGATCCTGTTTGCGATGATCATGTCGGCAGCCATCGCGATGTTGGTTGAGCGAATTGCCTATCGACCGCTGCGCGGCGCACCAAGACTGGTTCCGCTTATTAGTGCCATCGGCGCTTCCTTCTTTCTGCAATACACCTTCCGTGGCTTCTTTGGTCCAGGGGTTTATGCATATCCACCCATCAAGGCTCTTGATGGCGAATGGAATCTTTTTGGTTTTGGAATCCTCAAGATACAAATCATAGTTGCTGTTTCTGCCGCCGTCATGATGGCAATATTGTATTCCATCGTTCAATTGACGAAAGTTGGAAAGGCAATGCGTGCAGTTTCAGAGGATAAGGATACAGCAGCCTTGATGGGCATCGACGTCAATCGAATTATTGTGACCACGTTTGCCGTTGGCGCAGCCATGGCTGGCGCAGCAGGAGTGCTATATTCACTGATCTTCCGTCAGGTTGGCTTCCTGATGGGGTTTACCCCCGGCATCAAGGCATTTACCGCCGCTGTTTTGGGAGGCATCGGGAATATTCCGGGAGCCATGGTAGGAGGCCTCGTACTGGGCATCTTTGAGTCCATCGGACCCTCCCTCTTCCTTGAGGGATTGGGTATCACTCGACCGTATCAGCTCAAAGATGTAATTGCATATACCATGCTCGTTATGATCTTGTTGTTCCGTCCATCAGGCATTTTAGGTGAACGCCTGACCAAGAAGAAAGCCTAACAGGGTGAATGCAATGAAAAAAGAAAACTTCATCTGGAACGCAGTCAAGACGGGATTGTTAGGCGGGGCGATCACCATTTTTATCTGTCTCGTGGGCATGACAGAAATCTTTAGCAAGCGCGATGTGGTCGAAAAGATGATTACTCTTGGGCAATTCGTGCTGCTGGCAACAATGGTTGCCAGCGGACTTATCGCAGCACGCCGCACTTCTAGTCTGTTTGGTGAGAATCGGCCTGTTCAAACCCTAACTGCGGGACTGGTGGCAGGTTTGGTAACAGGACTGGTGCTTGCACTGTTCGTCTATATTGGATACAGCATTAACCTGCGCGCAGTCTTTCTCAACGCATCCACTCCCCTCTACAATGTACTGACGTTTGGAAAGGGACAAAGTTATATCTGGCCCCTGCCTGTAATCGGTGCACTGGGCGGACTGCTCGGTGCATCATTCCTGCTCATCCCCGATGTCTACCGCAGGCCGCTCACAGGTGGCCTCATTGTCACGTTCTTCCTGGCACTCTTCTCCGGTTTGTTCCGCGTGGTAATGATCAACCAAAAAGGTGGTGTCGAAAATGCCGCTAAATACCTTTTCGGTCAGACCGGCCTGACTGTTGAAGGCACCCTGATCTTCTTTTTTGCCGTTGTAATCATTGCCTTCTTTTGGAACTTCAGGGGCAAGGAAGTTCAACAGCGTATCTCACGCCTGCCAAAACGGGGACAACTGTCCCTGCGCGTGCTCGGCTTGCTCCTGATCCTTTATCTCGCCATCGGATTACCTCAAGTGTCAGGGCCGTTCATCGCCCAGGTTATCGTAACGGTGGCGTTATTCATCCTCATGGGCCTTGGGCTCAATATAACACTCGGGTTCGCCGGGTTGCTTGACCTTGGCTTCGTGGCCTTCTATGCCATCGGCGCCTATACCGTTGGGTTGCTGACTTCTTATGGACCATTTGGTCTGCAACATGTTTCATTCTGGGTGGCTGTGCCGATCGCTGTGTTGGTTGCCATGTTATCTGGTGCGGTGCTTGGCTTACCAGTCCTTGGCGTGCGCGGCGACTATCTCGCCATTGCCACGCTTGGCTTTGGTGAAATCGTTCGTCTGCTGGCTGGCTCAGACTTCCTTGCCAAGTATTTTGGAGGCCCGCAAGGTATTATTGGTATCCAAAAACCCTGTCTGGGAACTCTGGAAGCGTTTGTCAGAGTGGACGTGCCACGTGCATGCAATGGAATTGAATTGGGTACCGCAAAAGATATCTACTATGTTGCAGTGCTAAGCGCACTGCTGCTTGCATTTGTAGCCTGGCGATTGCGCGAATCCCGACTGGGACGTGCATGGATGGCGATTCGTGAAGACGAAGATGTTGCAGAGGCGCTGGGCATCAATCTCATTCAGACAAAATTGCTTGCCTATATGCTCGGCGCAGCATTTGCGGGTCTGGGAGGGGCCATCTTTGCAACCCTGATCGGCTCCATATTTGCCACCAGTATGCAATTGCTCGTCTCGATTAACGTAGTTGCTTTGATCGTTGTCGGTGGAATGGGAAGCATTCCCGGAGTCATCGTGGGTGCGATTGCATTGATCGGCATGCCCGAACTTCTCCGTGAAGTTTCCGAGTTCCGTTTCCTCTTTTATGGTGCGGCACTAATTATCATGATGCTTGCAAGGCCCGAGGGATTGTGGCCTTCACAAGCCGCAAAACGCGAACTGCATCATGCCGATGCCGAAAACGTTACAGCAGAGAACATGATATAGAGGTCGCCATGGCATCCATACTAACTGCACAAAAAGTGACCAAACGTTTCGGCGGCCTTGTAGCCGTCAACTCCGTTGATTTCGAAATTCCCGAGAAATCCATCGTGAGTATCATCGGGCCCAACGGCGCAGGAAAGACCACCTTCTTCAACTGCATCACCGGCTTTGGTAAACCGGACGAGGGCGAAATCCTGTTTGAGGGAACCCCCATCCAGCGTCTTCGCCCGGATCAGATCACCCGTCTGGGCATTTCCCGCACCTATCAGAACATCCGTCTTTTCGCAGATATGACCGCTCTCGAAAACATTCTGGTGGGTGAACATGCCTTTCTGCACTCCTCGTGGATCAGTTCGGTACTTGGTTTACCGGGTGTCATCAAAGAGGAAAAGATGGCATTGGAGGAAGCACAGAGACTCCTGAACTTTGTGGGCCTGAGGGGCCAGGGTGACATGCTCGCTCGCAACCTGCCTTATGGCGCACAGCGCAGGCTTGAAATCGGCCGTGCACTGGCTACAAAGCCCAAACTACTTCTGTTGGATGAACCCAGTGCAGGTATGAATCCACGCGAAAGTGAAGACCTTACTTCCTTCATCCGCCGCCTGCGTGATGAGCTTGGCATCACCATCCTGCTGATCGAACATCATATGCGCGTGGTCATGGGAATTTCCGAATCTGTTACAGTGCTTGATTACGGCGAAAAGATCGCCGAAGGTACACCAGCTCAAATCCAGAGCAACCCACGTGTGATCGAAGCGTATCTTGGGCGCGGCGCAGCTACAGAAGGCATGGCTACCGCTCATGAACGTTTCTCTGACAAGAAAACGCAGCAAGGGTTGGGTTAGAGATGTCCATACTAACAGTCGATAACGTACATACCTACTATGGCAACATCCACGCCCTCAAAGGGATAACCCTTAACATTGAAAAGGGTGAGATCGTGACCCTGATCGGTGGAAACGGGGCCGGCAAGACCACCACGCTTCGAACCATTTGCGGTTTGCTGCAGCCCCGTGAAGGCAGTATCCAATTGGATGGCGAGGATCTGATCAAGTACAAGGCTCATGAAATAGTGTACAAAGGTATTTCCATGGTTCCTGAAGGACGCGGCATCTTCGCCCGCCTGTCTGTCACTGAAAACCTTGAAATGGGAGCCTATAGTCGCAATAATAAACAGGAAGTGGACAAGAACATGGAAAGAGTATTTAAGCTTTTTCCACGTTTGAAGGAACGCCGTTCCCAGGTGGCCGGCACACTTTCAGGCGGCGAGCAGCAAATGCTTGCCACAGGGCGCGCGCTCATGGCAAGCCCCACTGTCCTGCTTATGGATGAACCTTCCATGGGCCTGGCTCCTGTATTAGTGGAGTTGATCTTCGACACCATCCAGCAGATCAATAAGGAAGGCACCACCATCCTGCTGGTGGAGCAGAACGCACTTATGGCCCTGTCCATTGCAAACCGCGGTTATGTTTTGCAGACAGGCGAGATCGTTATCAGCGATACTGCTGAAAACCTCAAGAATAATCCGACCGTCCAGAAGGCATATCTGGGCATGGAGTAAAGGTAAAGGGCCTCGCAAAAATAAAAACGCAGAGGTGACCTATGGTGCCCTCTGCGTTTTTTCATACCTGAAAAAGGATCCCGACATGCTCATACTCACAGCGGATGAAGTCCGCAAAGCATTACCCATGAATGAAGCGATTGAAGCAGTGAAGGCTGCCTACGCATCTCTTTGCAATGGGACGGCTGCCGTACCGCTTCGGACGCGCCTCCCCATCCCCAACAGCGAAGCACTCACCCTCTTTATGCCTGCATTTGTCAGCTGGCAGGATGGGAACGCGCTGGCTATCAAGGTTGTCTCCCTGTTCCCAACCAACCCTGCACGCGGACTCGCCTACATTCAAGCGGCAGTACTTGTCTTTGACGCAGAGACAGGCCGCGCAATTGCGCTTCTTGAAGGCAGTTCCCTGACTGCCATCCGCACCGGTGCCGCAGGCGGTGCAGCCATTGACATCCTCTCGCGCGTGGATAGTAAAATCGCCGCCATCTTCGGCGCAGGTGCACAGGGACGCACCCAACTCGAAGCCGCATGTACCGCGCGTTCAATAGATACTGTTTTCATCTTTGATGCAGACAGAAAAAAAGCCGATTCCTTTGCAGAAGAGATGAAGGGTAGAGGCGTGATCACAAAAGATATACGCGTCGCATCGAGTGCAAGGGAAGCCATCCAGAACGCGGACATTATCTGCACGGCAACGACATCCACAACACCCGTCTTCGATGACAGGGACGTCAAAGCAGGCGTCCACATCTCGGCAGTGGGTTCATATATGCCGGATATGCAGGAGGTTCCTGCTGAGACGATTCAGCGTGCCAGAGTTGTGGTTGACTCGCGATCGGCATCCCTGGAGGAAGCAGGCGATCTAATTCAACCCATGCGCGCCGGGCTGTTCGACGTATCACACATCCACGCGGAATTGGGCGAGATCATAGTGGGACGAAAACCAGGCAGGCAATCTCCTGACGAAATTACCTACTTCAAGTCTGTTGGCATTGCAGCACAGGACGCCATGGCGGCACAAGTTGCCTTAAACAACGCGCGCAAAATGAACATCGGCAGGGAAGTTGAATTTTAATTTGCGTTTCG
>JANMSY010000150.1:0-12338 GCA_031389865.1 Anaerolineales bacterium
CCTGGCTGAACTCGGACGATACCTTCTTGCCCAATACAATTTCCTCCGCAGTCAAAATCTTTGAACAAAACCCGGATGTCGTCCTTGTCTATGGCGATATGCTTGCCGTGGATGAAAATGGGCAGACAACAAATGTTTTAAAATACAGGCAGCTATCCCTTGAAGATTTGTTGTGTTTTCAGATCATTGGCCAGCCTGCCGTGTTCTTTCGGCGCGCTGCGTATGAAAAAGCGGGGAGCCTGGATACAACATTGCATTTTCTGCTTGACCACCACCTGTGGATTCGCATTGCACAACAGGGAAAAATTTTGCACGTGCCGCAGGTTTGGGCGGCGGCACGCTATCATGCCCAGGCGAAGAACAGGCTAAAAGCGTCAGAGTTCGGGCGCGAAGCCTTCCGCATTTTGGATTGGGCCAGGAGTGAGCCTGGTTTAACGGGAACCGTCTCAAAGGTGGGACGACGCGCACATGCCTCTGCTCATCGCGTGGATGCCCGTTACCGGCTCGATGCGGGACAATCCACATCTGCCTTGCGTGCATGGTTCAAGGCATTGGTCATCCATCCGCCGACGGCATTGAAACGCTTGAACATTTTTGTTTCGGCGATGCTGCAGGTGCTGGGTCTGAACCGATTAAGGGAACTCATTTTGCAGCGCCGACGGCGCGGATATTCGAACGATAAGTAAAAATCTGAATCTGATAAAATACTCAGGCTTATGTCACAGCCAGGTTTTTTTTCACTGCGCGCAATTCGGATTGCAGCACTTCTATTCCTTTTCACCGCCGCGCTCTCGATACGCCTGTATGATCTCACCGATCTGCCACTCGATTTTCATCCCACCCGTCAACTGCTATCGGCGATCAAGGCGCGCGCCTTGTATTTTGAGACACAGCCCGACGGGATTTCAACTGAGAAATTGGAAACCGGGATTCGCCAGGCAAGATTAAAGGCCCAGGTGGAGCCTGTGGTTTTTGAGCGGCTGGTCGCGTACACCTATCGTTTCACAGGGGAACAGTTGTGGGTTGCGCGCGTATATTCCTCGTTGTTCTGGCTGATTGGCGGAATATTTCTTTTTGTGCTCGTGCGCGATCTGGCCTCATTCGAAGCGGCATTTTTTTCGACATCCTATTACCTGTTTTTTCCGTATGCGGTGATTGCCAGCAGAAGTTTTCAGCCCGATCCGTTGATGGTAATGTTGATCCTTGCGTTCTGGTGGATATTCTCGCGCTGGGTGGACCTCGCGCCTGGCCCAGCGCTTCGGGATGCTTCGCGATCTCCTGAAAGGAAAGGAGGAGTGTGGGGAACTGCACTTCTCGCGGGACTTTTGGGCGGGCTCGCGATATTCATAAAATTCTCTGCCGTGTTTTTTGTGATCGGCGCGGCGCTTGGGCTCGGACTATCGCGTTTTACATGGCGCGAGCTATTACGTAATTCCCAGGTGTGGATGATGGCGATCGTAGGCGCGTTGCCTGCGTTGATGTATCTCATCTATGGCATCTTCATTGACGGCGGGCTTGGTGGACAGTTCAGCGGACGATTCATGCCGGCCCTGCTGTTGAACCCCTTCAACTATTTGCAATGGATGACAAAAGTGGACATGGCGGCAGGTGGACTATTTCTTATGCTTGCCCTGCTGGGGTTCTTTCTCGCAGCTGACCGGCGTATAAGAACGTTCCTGTTTGGCTTGTGGGGCGCGTATCTTTTGTATGGTCTCTTCTTTGATTATCACGTTGCCACGCACGATTACTATCATCTGCCGCTCATCCCCATCGTGGCAGTGTCGCTGGCTCCGCTGGGGGGCTGGTTCTTTGCCCGTTTAACGGAGTCAACTGTCGGGCGCAGTCAGCGAAGCGCGGCATACATCATCCTGATCCTGGGCCTGTTCATGGTCGTGTGGAATGTCCGAAACCAGATGAAGGCCGTGGATTATCGTCCCGAGGCCGGGATGTGGACCGAGATCGGAGAGTTGGTGCGCGGAACACGTGTACTTGCGTTAACCGAGAATTACGGCTCGCGGCTGGAATATTGGGGTTGGCATACTCCCAACACGTGGCCCAGCCTTGGCGAGATGTCACATTCCCAGTTGCGAGGCGGTACAATTGATTCGTTCGATGAGATGTTTGAAGGCTATACTGGGAAGCGGGATCTGTTCCTGGTGACCGATTTTGACGAGTTGAAGGCGCAGAAACAGCTGCGTGAAAGACTATCCTCCTACCAGATCTATGCCGAGGGCGAAGGGTATGTGATCTACGATCTTCGCAAACCATGATGACCGATAACGTTAAACCTATTCTTGTTACAGGCACACACCGTAGTGGCACAACGTGGATTGGCAAAATGCTTGCTGCCGATTCATCCATCGCGTATATCAGCGAACCGTTGAATGTTTTGCACCGCCCTGGTGTCCTGCGTGCGAAAGTGAACCATTGGTATCAGTATATTTGTGAGGAGAACGAGGCAGAGTATCTGCCTGCATTCCATGAGCTGCTTGAGTTTGATTACCACCTTTGGGATGAGATCCGCTCGATCCGTTCGCAGCGCGATTTTTTGCGCATGGGGCGTGATTTCGCAATCTTCTACAACGGGCTGATGCGCGGCTTGCGCCTGCTGATGAAGGACCCCTTCGCGGTGTTTTCAACTGAATGGTTCGCGAAACGTCTGAACTGCGAAGTGGTTATTGCAGTGCGTCATCCTGCCGCATTCGTCAGCAGCCTCAACCGTCTCAATTGGCCCTTTGATTTTCAGGATCTGCTCGACCAGCCTTTGCTGATGCGTGACCATCTTGAGCCGTATCGCCGACACATGGAAGCCGCCAAAACGGATGACGTCATCGGACAATCGGCTCTGCTCTGGAATTTGATCTACCGCTCGGTTCACACCACGCTTGAGCGGAATCCCGGTTTCATAGCCGTCCGCCACGAGGATCTTTCGCGCGATCCCATCAACAAATATCGTGAGTTGTACAATTCTCTCGGGCTTGATTTCACTCCGCGCGTCCAGAAGGTCATTCGGAACTCCAGCAGTTCCGATAACCCTGTGGAACCATCACGAAAAAACATCCACGCTGTAAAACTCGACAGCCGGGCCAATATGGAGAATTGGAAAAAGCGCCTGACCCAGGATGAGATCAAACGCATCCGCGACCTGACCGGAGAGGTTTCAGCCCTGTTCTACCCGGACGTGGAGTGGTAGTAATGGCCGAGTTGCCGCTCGTTTCGATCATCACACCATCCTTCAATCAGGCGCGCTATATCGAAGCCACAATTCAGTCTGTGTTGTCACAGGATTATGCGCGCATCGAATACATCATCGTGGATGGGGGCTCGACAGATGAGACCGTGGATGTCATCAGGAAGCATGAAGGTAAGGGCGGGGGTACCCGGTCCATTGCCTGGTGGGTCAGTGAAAAGGATAAAGGCCAGACCGACGCGATCAATAAGGGATTTGCGCGGGCAAGCGGCGACATCCTGGCCTGGATCAATTCGGATGATACATACGAACCCGGTGCAATTTCAGCCGCGGTCAAATACCTGCTGGAACATCCTGCAGTGGGAATGGTGTACGGCGACTGCAATTTCATCAACGAAAATGGAAATGTGATCGGCAAATTCAATGCCGCTCAAACGAATCACCACCTCATCCGCCAGGGATATGTACACATCCCTCAGCAGACCATGTTCTTCCGCGCAGACCTGTGGAAGCAGGTGGGTCCGCTCGACCCGTCATTTTATTTTGCCATGGACTATGATCTGTGGACGCGCATCTCAGTCCGCGCAGAAATAAAATATGTGCCCCAGACCTGGGCAAATTTCCGACTGCACACCACAGGCAAAACCATCATGGCCGATGACCGCTGCTGGCCCGAGATGATCCGCGTCCACTACCGCGATGGCGGCTCGTTCTTTTCCACGATCGTGGCGAAATACTATATTCGCAAGTTGATCGCGCCGTTATGGAACTGGCGGCGAAGAAGAATATTCAATATATAACTCGCGCTGATTGGTTCTGGTCGTCGAGTAATTGCAACGTATCGAGACCAAGCGCTGGAATGCAACATGTCCTCATTGTTTTCTTCTCCATCCCTCGATGACATCATCCGCCTGCTTAAAGCCTGGAAGTTTTGGGTCGTGGGTGCGATTGTCGGCGCGTTGATCGGCGCGGCTGCATATTATCTTCTCCCGCCTACATATCAGGCGCGTGCCACCGTCAACGTGGATTTCAACCTGGAGGAAGCCTGGCCCGCCGAGACAGACCGTCAACAATTCTATTACTTGGAACGTGAAACGCGTAAACTGGTGGAGATCGCCTGGTCGGACGATGTGATGCAGCCGCTTTCGGCTGGTTTATTGGTTCCAGTGGAGGAGTTACGCGGCGGGAAATTAAAGCTCAGTCAACCCGCCGAATCAGGCTGGCATTTCTATGCGGAAGATAAAAACCCTGAACGGGCCGCTGAACTTGCTACAGCATGGGCGTCGCTATTTGAGGAGGAAGTTCAGGAGAATATGGCAGATTCCGCTGGCTTGAACAGCTATATTCGAGTGGACGCCACGCAGACGGAAAATCTGCCTGTGGAAAGAAGCGTTCCTCTGAGCGCGTATTTGCTGACGGCCTCGATTTTATTTCTCACTCTTGGTGCAAGTGGTGTTCTGTTCCTGCCCTCCTCATCGCTTCGTCTGCGGACTTTGTCCTCCGCTCAGCGCGAGGGCAGTTCGCCCAAATGAAAAACTCAATCGGCTCTGTGGACTCTCTGGCTAAAATCTCACGCTTCCTATGGGGCGCAGCTTTATTCACCTTGCCTGTCACCAGCTTTCGTTACTTCCCGTTTTTGGGAGACGCCACGTATGTTCGGCCATTGGCGTTATATCCTGTTGCACTGTTGCTCCCGCTTTTGTTCATCCAGTTGATCCGCGGGAAGTCATCCTTTCCGCGCGCAGGGGCTTTAACTCCGCTGACAGTGTTTGTGTTATTTGCCCTGGCGGCGACCAGTTTTGGGGCACTGCTTGACCCGTTGCCATTGCGCGGGCAGGAATTTTTCGGGCGCGTCATCCGGGGGTGGGCAACTCTCGCAATCGGCTTATCCTTTTTTATCGCGGCGGTGTGGATGAACCGGGCTGAGGACGATCTGCGATTCTCCATCAAGTGGCTGTTGGCTGGCTTCGTGATGAACGTGCTCTGGAGCGGAGTGCAGGCGCTTGCGTTTTACACCCCCCTGCTGGAAAAAGTGACCGTCACGCACTGGCAGCGCGCGTTCTCCATGCGCGAGCTCGTGAAGACCAACCGCGTCTCAGGAATGGCCTATGAACCTGCATGGCTGGCAGGGCAGATAGCAACAGTGTACCTGCCGTGGCTGTTTGCGTCGCTTCTGACGCGTGTCAGGATCACGCGTTTCAAATGGCTGGAGATCATTTTGCTCGGTCTTGCACTGCTGTTGGTCCTTGCAACGTATTCGCGCGGCGGGCTGCTCACGGTCGTCTTTGCCATGGTATTTACTTTCCTTTTTGCGGGCCGCAATGAACTGTCCGCAATGTGGACATGGTTCACATCCGGTTTTCGACGTGCGAGCAGCCTGCTTCTGCGGCTGGGTATCCTCATTCTTGCATTCGGTGCTCTCACGGGAGCAGGATTGTTCCTGGGTCAAAAGGGATATATCGCCCGTTTGTTCAATTCGCAGGCCGAAAGCCTTGAAGAATTCATCATCGAAAATTCCGCCGGTGCGCGTGCTGCCTATACGTTTGGCGCAATGGGCGCGTACGAAAAGAGTCCCATGCTGGGTGTGGGACTCGGCGCGAGCGGCTTTTATATTTATGACAACCTGCCCGATTGGGCAATGACCACGGTGCCGGAGGTCGCTCGTCAGCTCAGCCCTGAAAATCGTTTGTATCCGAACCCCAAGAACCTGTATGTCCGTCTGCTTGCAGAGACAGGGCTGATCGGCCTCTTTGCCTTTGTTGCGTTCTTATTTTCCATTCTTGGTGATTCTTTGCTTGCCTTGAAAAGTAACAGACCCCTCATGCGTTATCTTGGCGTCGCAGGTTTATTCTCGTGGCTGGCAATTGCGATGTATAACGTCACCCAGGATTCATTTGCCACGCCGAACCTGTGGGTCAATTTTGGTATTCTCGCGGGCATGACCGCATATGCGTTAGAATCAAAGAAAAACTAACTGAACCCTGCGAAGGTTTAAAACCTTCGCAAGGTTGCTAAAGAGAGAAAATATGATCGTATTGTCCGTTGGAATGCCACGCGCAGGTTCAGCCTGGCACTATAACCTTGTCCATGACCTGATGAAGACAACGGGTTGTGCTGATGCGCGTGAGATACGCGAAAAATATCGCCTGCAAAACATTCTGACGGAAGTTAACTGCAACATCGGTGTGCTCTCCGCGCGCAGAATGGGGAGGGTGGTCATCCCGGCATTGATGGGGAATACGTTCGTCATCAAGGCGCACGCGGGACCCAGTTCCACTTCACGCCTGCTGCAGCGCCTGGATCTGCTCCGCATCACATACATTTATCGTGACCCGCGCGATGCCATGCTGTCCGCGTACGACTACGGTCAGCGTGCTCTGCAAAAGGGACATCCGAACGCCTTCTCATATTTGACCGATTTTCAGAAGAGTCTCGGCTTCATCATGGAGTACGTCCGTATTTGGGAGAAGTGGATAAAGAGAAAAACGTCCTCATCGCCCGCTATGAAGACCTGCTGACAGAGTATGATAACGAGACTACCCGTTTAGTTGGATTCCTCAAATTAAACGGGAACAATTCCGAGGTCCAGAACGTGATCGAGTCGTATCGTCCTGGTGCGGCAGAGGGGCAGCAGGGACTCCATTTTTATAAGGGAAAGATCGGCCGATTCCGCGAGTCCTATGGCACGCAGGAACAGGCCATCCTGCAGGAGAGCCTGGGTGGATATCTGACACGCATGGGATATGAGGTCTAGCTTTTTGCCATAACTTAACTGTAATGCCTGTGTAAAATCGCGCCAACTTTTATCGAGTATGATTAAAGTATGCGCAGATTTGAGACCCCCTATGTCGCCGACTGGTTTGCCACTTCCCTGCGCTGGATGGTACTGGTCGGTTTAATTATTTCCGTTTCACTGCGCGGACAGTTAAGCGGCATGCCGTATGTTCCCCTGATGCTCATGCTGGTCTGGAACATCGTCATGAGTCTTCTGGCAGGGATGAGCCTGCGGTTGAGGAAGTATCATCGCCAGGTTGTGCTCGGAGTGGACTTTCTGCTTGCAACGATCTTCTTCGGGATGCAGGGTGGGCTGACTGGTTCATCGGCGTGGGTGGGCTTGATGCCGATTCTGACCGGTGCGATTTATTTTGAAATATGGGGGGCGTTTGCTGTTGCGCTTGTATTTGCAGCCCTGCAGTATGTTGTTTCACGTTATCTATTTTCAAGTGTCCTGGATGTTGGCGCGCTCAGCGGCGTTGTACTGACCCTGCTCATCGGGCTTGCCAGCGGCATCGGCGGAAATTTCGTGATGCGCCGCATTCGCCGCGAACGGCAGACGCGGCTGGATGTGGATGAACGCCGCAGCCGCATGGAAAGCGAACGTTTGCGCGCCATCTATGAACTTACGTCCACGCTGACGGCGACCCTCAGTTACAAGCGCGTGCTCGATTCGGCCCTCGACCTGGGATACACCGCGCTCAACCCCAACCCCGACCCGGACGAGCCAGTCGTTGATGAGAAGCTGGTCAGCGCGGTCTTTCTTTTCAAGGGCGATGAAATGCATGTCGGGTCGGCGCGGCGGTTCACGAATTCCGATATGCGGGTGACCCTGCGGGGCAACGAGGGCATCCTGAAAAAGATCTTCGCCGACGCGGAGCCCGTCCTGACCACCGATATCGGCTACGACCCTGAACTGGGGCGCATCATCGCCCTGCGCTCCTGTACCTCTGCATACTGCTTCCCATTAAGAAGCGGATTCAACGTCTATGGGGCGATGCTTTTCGCCCACCCCGACCCGAACTATTTCACAAAAGAGCGCTGCAGCCTGCTGGATATCATCGGCAGGCAATCGGTCATCGCAGTACAGAACGCGCGTTTGTACCAGGACCTGGTGGAGGAGAAGGAACGCATGGTGGACGTGCAGGAGGAAACGCGCAAGAAGCTGGCACGCGACCTGCACGATGGCCCCACGCAGTCTGTGGCTGCGATCGCGATGCGCATCAATCTGGCGCGGCGCATGCTGAAAAAGGACGGCAAGGGGACCGAAGCGGAACTGGTCAAGATTGAGGAGCTCGCGCACCGCACGACGAAGGAAGTGCGTCATATGCTGTTCACCCTGCGGCCGCTGATCCTTGAATCACAGGGACTGACCGCCGCATTGGATGCAATGGCTGAAAAAATGCGGGAGACGTTCACGCAGAATGTCATCATCAATGTGGATGAAAAAGTCCTGGAGGATATGGAGATGGGGAAGCAGGGCGTAATCTTCTATATCATCGAGGAAGCCACGAACAATTCCCGAAAACATGCCAGCGCCGTGCACATTTGGGTGAGGCTGCGTTCCTTTGAAACGGGTATTGCCCTGCTGGAAATTGAAGATGATGGCCTGGGCTTTGATGTGGCAGCCGTGAACAAGTCCTACGACAAGCGCGGCAGCCTCGGGATGGTCAACCTGCGCGAACGCACAGAACTGGTTAATGGCTTGCTCAATATCGACTCGGCGCCGGGCAAAGGCACCAGGATTCAGGTCTATATTCCGCTCAGCGAGGAAGCGGCAGATCGGCTGCACCACGCGAAGAGGTAAGGGCGCGTTTCTATTCGCCTTATAATAACCGCTTCCTCAGCGCGGACACGATTGTGCCAGGGTATGCAAATCCACAGAACCTAAACCGCTATAGCTACGTGACCAACAATCCCGTGCGGTATACTGATCCAACTGGGCATATGATGGATGACGGATGCAAAGATTATGGATGTGGAAGTCTCGATATGCCGGAGCGCGGTAATGACTTGGCTATTCCTGAACGGTGTTTTTGTCACTTCAGAATGTCGTATAATGAATGCGGAGGCTGTTATGGAATACTTTACTGTCCAAGCGGTTTATGAGAAGGGTGTCTTGAAACCGAAGAAAAAACTGAACTTGCCCGAACACAGCGTTGTTGAGGTTCGGGTGAAAAGCACGCATACAGGAAAACAGCCAACAGCATTTGCTTCTCTCATTGGGATTTGGGATCATCTTCCAGCAAAAGAGTCCCTGGCATTGGAAAAAGCACTTGCCCGAACTCGCAAACGATCCGCTTCAAAAGTAAGACGAATAGCTAAAACCCTTAAATAAGCCAGGTGCTGCATTGACAGATTACATGACAGATACGCACAGCTTGCTATGGGCGTTTACAAAACCCCGCAAACTGGGCGAGCAGGCGCGTCTCGTGTTCGAAGCAGTTGCAAATGGAGAAGCAACCCTGCTCATTCCAGTCATTGTGCTGGCAGAGTTGATTTTCACCATTGAAAATAAACCAATTCAGGCTGACTTGGACAAGGTCCTTACGGCCATCCAAGGTAGTCCAAATATTGAGTTTGTTGACTTCGATTACGAATCGGCGCTTCAATTGCGCGAACTCACTGCCATTCCTGAAATGCACGACCGTATGATCGTTGCAACTGCGATCAAATACCAGGCAACTCTGATTACGGTCGATGACTCAATCACAAAATCTGAGCTGGTAAAAGTCATTTGGTGAAATTCTTTTGGGGGAGTGCGAGGCTACTTCTACCCTTCTTTTGAGCCAAATATCGTAGGTCGGATTCGCCTTATATTAACCAGATTGCGAGAATAGTCTTTCCAAAATAGGCTTTGCATTCATCACCGCCCGGGCCCGATGGCTCAGGCGGTTTTTTTCGTCCATAGTCAGTTCTGCCATGGTTTTCCCCAACTCTGGCAAAAGAAAGATCGGGTCATAGCCGAAACCGCCCGTTCCACGTTCTTCGGGGATGATCTCGCCCTGGCAGAATCCCTCTGCGAGAGAAATCTCAGTACCATCCTTATATGTCGCTTTGGGGAAGTGCAGCACCTGAAGAGTCTGTGCTTGATTTTCACCGAGACCCTTCGCTTCACTCCGGGTGACAGGATTGGGGATGGCAATGGCAATCGTGGCATGGAAGCGCGCAGTCCAGGGGCGAGGTTTGTCCTGCAATTGTTGTACGAGATAGTTGCGTCGTCCCGCGTCCGATAATTTCTCACCGCTCGTCGAACCATAGCGTGCAGAATATACGCCGGGCGCGCCGCCGAGCACGTCCACTTCGAGGCCCGAGTCGTCCGCGAGGGAGATGAGTCCGCTGGCGTGAGCGAAGGCAGCGGCTTTTTTTACTGCGTTCGCCTCATAGGTGAGTCCATCTTCGACAACGTCGAGATCAAGGTGAATTTGCGCGGGCGTGACGAGTTGAATACCTGTGTCACTCAGCAGTTCCTGCAATTCTTTGATCTTGCCTTTGTTGTTGGTGGCGATTAGGAGTGGGTGCATTTGAGGTTTCCCAGGCGCGGCTTTTGCATTGGGCTCATCCTTCGACTGTGGGACTTCGGACGGCAGGTGGTCCCTACGCTCAGGACGAAACTGCTCCGCGCGATGTTATCTTATTGATTGCCCATTGGGCATGTTCACGCACCATGGGCTCTTCGTCGTTGAGAGCGTTTTGCAGAACAGGCAATGCGATCATATCTGCGGTGTTGCCGAGGGCGACTGCCACGTTGCGCAGGTAGCCTCGTCGCTTGGCGCGTTTGATGGGGCTCCCCTTGAAGCGTTGATTAAACTCCTGGGTTGAAATGAGCAGTTCATCGGTCAGAGATGCAAGGATCTTGAGCCTGGACGAAGGGTCTCCAAAGGCTGGGTCACCTTCGCCGGCGAATCGGTTCCACGGGCAGACGCTCTGACAGATGTCACATCCGAACACCCAGTTGCCCATTTTGTCGCGCAGTTCAATCGGGATGTCACCCTTGAGTTCAATGGTGAGATACGAAATGCAGCGACGCGCGTCGATGGTGCGGTTCGGAAGGATGCAATCGGTGGGACAGGCCTGGATGCAACGGGTGCATGTGCCGCAATGATCGGTGACAAAAGAGGGGTCGGGTTCAAGTGCAAGATCAAGGAGGATCTCTGAAAGAAGAAAATAGGAGCCATGTTTGGGGTTGATGAGACAGGTGTTTTTGCCGATCCAGCCGATGCCGGCACGCTGCGCCAGATCACGTTCGAGGATGGGACCTGTATCCGTGTACCAACGGTTCCTGACCGGACCTCCAACCTGCTGCTCGATAAACTGAACGAGCTCTTTCATCCGTGCGGGGAGGATGTCGTGATAGTCATTGCCGTGGGCATAGGAGGCGATTCGCAATTCACCCTCACCCTGCCCTCTCCCTAAGGGAGAGGGGTATGCGGTGGCAAGAACTACAATGGATTTACATTCAGGGAGAATTTCGCGTGGGTCGGCACGTCGTGCGAGTGACTTTTCTGTCGCGAGATACTCCATCGTGCCGTGATGGTTTTGCGCGAGCCAGTTTTCAAATGTGGAGTAGTGTGGAGGTGGTTCAGGAGTCGTCACGCCAGCCAGGATGAATCCCAACTGGCGTGCTTTTTCTTTGATGATTTGTTTTAGTTTGAGTGACACAAATCTTACTGGACAAGGATCTTCACGAAGATGATCTCTTCGAAGGTAACGCCTGATGGGTTTTTCATTTGCCACGCGCTCAGGTATTCACCCGCCGCATCGGGTGCACTGAACTGAACTGAGACTTCCACTTCCTGCCCGGGTTGAATAACCTCCGTGAGAGCAATGAACTGCCCCGACATTTGGTTTGCATAGCCCGCATAGGAGAGGACATATCCTGCTCCCCATGGGCAGGAGCCGTTGTTTTTTACCTTCCAGGTTTTAATAAAGTCCTGTCCCGGTGTCATCACGGTGTTATCAGGTACGTTTACGTCCACGGTCGCGGCGTTATAGCTCAGGCTGTCGCATAAAGGTTCCAGGGTTCCTTCGGCATTGGTGACCTGTGCAACCACGGGTTGAGTATCAGTTGCGATGGCTTCGGGTGCGTCCGTTTCCGTGGGCAGGGAGCGGGTGGGTGTAAATACTGCCGCGGTCAAGGTGAATTGCGAAACAACAGTACTTGCTGCGGAAGTGCGTACCGCGGCAACGTCTGGCGTGGATTCAGCCGGCGTGGCTGAAGGTCCGCAGGCAACGATCAAGAGGGCAAGAAGAATCGATGATTTTGTTAGCAGTGGAGAAGGCATTAATATCGGCATCCGGCTGACCGCTCCTCTCGCTGTCGGAACATATGAGGGCCATTGGCGAATGCGAAATGACCAGGGTTTTTATTTCG
>JANMSY010000215.1:0-6052 GCA_031389865.1 Anaerolineales bacterium
ACAAAAAGATATTCAATGACTTATCGGTCGGGGGAACAAATGAATATGGACCATTTCCTGCTGATGAGAACGTGGTCAAATATACGAAGTGGTCTAAATTAAACGAGAATCAACAGAGAGAGTGCTACCGAGTATGGGATGAATATTATCTAAAAGTGAGAGAGACACCTTCTTACTTAGAATACAAACAGATGTCAGGTGCTTATAAATCAGGCAATGTAGCAGAAGCTAGGGATTTGAAAACAAGAGCAGATAAAAGACTTATTGAGAAGACTTACTCATTACAAAAGCCAACATATGTAAATCCTTATGACATCGTCAATTGTGCTTCTGTAAAAAAATACATTGATGTTGGTAGAATTTTATTAAGACTTGAGTATGAATTAAAAAATGATTCAAAAAATATTGAAAAAGATTTTTCAGATATCTTTAATTAAAGCACCCGCCCTCACTCCACCCCTTAATCATAGCTTCGGCTTTTGACAGTCTGTGCTTTTTAATAGCACAGCCAGATCAACGCCTCCAAAAACCGATTATAATAACGTCCGATCGCCCCTGTAGCTACTTCTAAACGCCCTCGTAGCTTAATGGATAAAGCAAAACACTTCTAATGTTGAGACTGAAAGTTCGAATCTTTCCGAGGGTACTGTACTTCTAAACTACAAAAGTATATACTTATTCTATGATCTGTAGAATTTGCAAGGGGGATAAAGACGAGACAGAATTTGCGTGGAGATATCAGCATAGAAGTATTCGCCAAAATTATTGTAAGCTGTGTCACGTTCTAAACTTTGGTAGAAAGTGGTATTCCCTAAATCGTGATAAACACAAAGCACATGTAGCGATAAGAAGGAAAAGAATACGTAAAGAGCTACATGAGTTCATCGTGGGATATCTAAGAGAACACCCCTGTATAACATGTGGCCAAAGCAACATCATCGTTCTAGATTTTCACCACAATGGTAAAGAAAAAAAGTTAAATGATGTCGCCAACCTCGTTCACCTTGGATTCTCGTTGAACAGAGTCCAGAAGGAAATAGAGAAATGCGATGTATTGTGTGCCAACTGCCACAGAATAGAAACGGCAACAAAGGGGGGCTTTTACAGAGCATTGGCTTAGATAACTACCTTCCTTTAAACCACTTATTTTCCTTTGCAGTTAAACGGCGATGACAATTGGCGCAAAGAACAATACATTGTGAAATTTCGGCTGCTATGGATTCAGATGAGTATCCCTGTGCAATCATCCGGCCTATTTCCCAAGACTTTTCCCCTACATGGTGAAACTCTAAAACAGCGGGATCAGCTTCACCGCATCCTTTACATGGATGGGTAAGGAGGTACTGGTAGACAAACTCACGAGCTGTCTGTTTTGCATTTTTGGTGTTTGCCATGACATTCTCCACATGGTGTTCTTTGTTGTTCTCATACCAGTTTTTACCCATCTTGGCTTTGCAGTCTTTACAGTAGGATTGTCGCCTTGTAGTAAATTGGTTCCGAAGTGGGAACTCGTTGATATCTTTTTCTTCATTACACATCGAGCATGTTCTGTTCATGATTCTCTCCTGACTGGCATACCTAGTGCTTACCTGGATGTGATTTTAAAATAAAATAGCCTATCTTTTTTTTGAAGTAGGCTATTCCTAGGGTCTTTTATGGCGTGCTGGTCATGAACGAGTTGACTTACCTATGGTTTAGAAGTCCGACGCTCTGTCCATTGAGCTACAGGGGCAATCGAGCCGTATTATAGCCGATTTGGAGGTTGAAGTTGAATCTAATACAACCTCCACAAATGTTTTCTGCAAAAGCCGATTGAAGAGTTTGGACTGAGCGAGAAGAATGTTCATCCGAAATTTGTCGCCGAACTCATGGGTCACTCGTCTATTACTGTGACTTTGAATAGGTACTCCCACATAATCAATCCAATGAACAGTCTTGTATCCGTTGGGATGGATAAAATGGAGCCATAAGTTAGCATTGCACAATCACTGAGGAATAGCTTAAGAAGTAGGTGCGTATCCAAAATGCACTTGACTGGCGTGCCTGTTGGATTTTGGCGCCGCCAGTCAAGTTTATTTGATAATCGCAGGTGTATAAGCGGACAACCGCCAGTACGTTATGGCCCTATATAGGATTCGCGCCGTGACTCGAAGGCATCGAAGAATATGGTCCCACGCGTGCCGGTATCGATCCCGGAGGCGGCTCCCAGGCGAACTGCATCGATCCGCCGCGTGTCGTTATCCACACCGGTCAGGTTCGCTTTTTGTATGCCATCGATCCATAAGGTCAAGCCACCATTGTTTGCACCCGCTGATGTTGCTGCCCGCCAGTCAAGTTCAATCGCATGGGGTGCATCACTAATCGTGAACCAGCTCGTGTTTTGCCAGGTCCCACTGTCATGTATCAATCCCACCCTCACTTGATAGACACCGTTTGTGAAACCAAATCCGATCCTTAGCACCTCCGTTGAGGAGCCAGCATACGCCAGGAACGGGTTATTTCCATCGCCACTTACCATGGGGACGGAATTCGGATCAAGATAGAAGCGCGTCCGATAGCGTGGCTCACTAGCCGGTCTGTCGTCCGCGACATAAATAAGGTTGTTATCATCGATCAGCCCTTGAAGCCCCCGGCTACCCATCAAGGCCGCGGCTGCACTGATGCTCAGGTCACCAGAATCGATGACACTGGATGACCACGCCGACAAATTACCGGACTCGAAGTTATCTGCAAAAATTAGATCTGTCACCTGTGAGGTATTGGTCGGTGTTGGCGAAGGTCCGGGTGTAAATGTAGTGGTTGGAGTAAAAGTTGCGGTGGAAGTAAATGTAGCGGTGGGAGTAAAAGTTGATCCAGGCGTGTTTGTAATTGTGGGGGTTCCGCTTGGCTGAGATGTGCTGAAGTTAGAGAAATTAACCTCCCATACTTTCCCATCGTTCTCTCTGGAATCGGTATTGTTGTCAACGCCACGATCCGCTATATAGAAGGCTTGGAGAGCTGAATTTTGGCTGTTGGGAGCCACTGTAATATCTTCCCGGTGCTTGATGGTCAAATAACTTACATCATACGCTCGGAGCAATGTGCCGGTTGTTGTTGCCTCCCCGACATAGGCATCGCCACTTTTGGGGCTGATCAGGAGGAGCGTGTCATTCGCTTGATTGTATCCAAGCCCTTCGAGAACGCTAAATCCGAGGATAGCGGTATCAAAATGGGTCACTGGGCCGTCGTCTCCTCCAGCCAATACTCCATTTGCTCCAAGGGGAATGCGATACACCTCTGCATCATCCCCGCCCGCCACAAAAATGGAATTGTTACTGAAGGTCACATCTTCAGCATCCTGAATATTATACAAAGAGCCGACATTCACAGTGACGACAACATCATCCGCTGTGCAGTATGTCCCATCGGGGCCCAATGAAACCTCAAAGAGCTTGTTGGAATTGTCATCTGTAAAGTAAACGCGGTTGTTATTGCGGTTGATCCCAACACCCGTTGGCTCATTCGAGAACCCGCCGCTGCGTGACTGAGTGGTCGTACTGCAGGTGCTAACCAGGGCTCCGGACAAGGTTGAGTCGAAAACATTTTTTCCAGTGAAGTAACTCGACATTTCGTCTACCTCACTATCGCTGATGAGTAGCCTGCCTGTCAGGGGCCAGTACTCCACACCGGATGGATCTGGTGCGGAAGGATTCCAGGCAGCTTTCGACGTATCAATAACATGTACTAGATTTGTGGGTAGTAGCGTTGTCCCCGCGGGGAGCGCGGCTGGGGTTACCAGTGACAACTCTACAATCTGACTAGCTGATGTAGACGCCGCTTCTGAACCTACGCTGCTATCCAGCATAAAAAGATTAAAGGTGTTTGGATCATCCGTGTTATCGCCACTGGGGGCGAAGGTCATCGCGGATGGATTATTAATTTTTAAGGGAGCAAGATCAACTGTGGACACCAAATCCCCAGCTTCCGTCACTTCAAATAATCTCTTCGCATCGGGTTCAGCTAAATATAAATGCCCGTTGTTTGGGTTGTATGCCAGTCCTCGGAGCCGACCGGCACCAAGATTTTTCAACTGAATGCGTTGGACTTTGCCTGAACGGACAGCCTCATTCCCATCAAAGCCGAGTGTGGGGTGTGGAGATATGGAAACAATCTGCGATTTGCCCGCATCCAAAATGAACAACCGCCCAGTTCCTGGGTCAAATGTGATACCCTGGGCTTCTTTAACACCAAAAGCTCTTGCGGGAAATCTGGTTTGTAAAGCCGATGCATTGAGCATGCCCTGAGTATCTGCTTTGATTTGGAGCAGTTCGGAATTCGCGCGGTTGAATACGAACAGGCTGGACATCTGGTCATCGAATGCAGCATTCAACGGATCATTCTGGACTTCAGGAATGTTTTGATTTCCTTCGTTATCTTCCCCCATGCCGATCAGAGCAACATTCGCACTCTGGTCCAGGACAAGAAATGTGTTCGCCACGCTAGAAAAGGCCAGACCTTTTGGATCAATGACCCCGTACTCACTTGTATCCAGGGATCGCACCACCCAAAGCGGCGCTGCGTTATCCTGTGCCGATACCCGTGACCGAATAGAAATCAATGGTGCAAGTACCAAACCAACAACAAATATCAGACGCAAAAAACCTCTTCGTTTTCCAAATTCCAGCATAATCTTCTCCTTCATCGCTTACGAGCTACATTCCCACAAAATATTTATCAAATAGCCAGTACTGGCTTGGAGCTTATTTCTTCCTACTCGTAACCAAGAAATTAAGAGCTACCGGCATATTGCTGCCATTAGTACAAGACGTATCCAAGTTCGAAAAGTTACCCTTTAGTGAAATATTTCCTAATAGTACTTACATTACCTATGTAAGCTACGGAATATCCTGCTTGTCTGCACGCAAAGGTTATCAAAAGAAGGGAGCCTGGGGTAGGATAGCCAGTGATCAGCAAACCACCTACCCGAGGCTCAGAATGAAATATAACATTGAAAAGATATAATGCCCACGGTCACAAATTGCGCTTTCCCACCTTTGAAAAAGCGCAATTTGTGACCGCCCTGGGTATAAACGAGATAAGCCAGTTGTTGGCAGAAGTTGTAGAAGAAGCGATAAAAATGGAAGGACAGGCGGGAGTTTTGATTGGGGATGTAGAAATGGCAATGAGAGAAAGCTTGCGAGAAATCGGCTGTAGGGCCTTGAAATATTTTCTGGAGAATGCAGATGGAGAAGTGGAAGGGGAGATTGAATGTGGGTGTGGGGGCAGGTTGAAATACCAAAGAAGGCGAGAGGCGACCATCTGGTCGGTATTTGATAAAGTAGTCTATCAAAGAGCATATTATGCGGGTTGTGCTCGCGGAAAAGGACAAGCGCCCGTAGACAGAAGGTATGGAATTGAACCTGGCAAAGTAACATCTGGATTGGCACACCTAATCGCCTTGAGCGGAATAAACAAAGCATTTGAAGATGGCAGAAAGTGGCTGAAAGAATTTTTGCTGTTTGAAGTGTCAGAGAATACAGTGCGTGCCGAAACTCAAAAAATGGGAGAACTACAACGGCAGGCAGACATTGAGTTAGTGAAGGAAACGCAGGCTGAGTCTGGACTGCAAAAACGGGAACGAAGTCAACCACCAGTGCCAGACATCTTATATGGTTCAATAGACGCTGCAACACCTGCCCTGGCGGGCGGTGCCAGGGAAGTACGGATCGAACCGCGCGACGAGAAGGAAAAAGGGGTTAAAAACCGCGAAACGTGGCGTGATTTGAAGGCAGGATGCTGGTACCAGGGAGAAATTGTTCCCAATCGCCAGCAGTCGGTACGGCAGAAGGACAAGGCGCAACGAGAAGGCGTGGTCTTGCGCGCCAAAAACCAACAATACTTTTGCGATATTGAGAAAGCCGAGGAGTTTGGCAAATTCAGTAAATCACAGGTTTTACCGTCATTGCGAGGAGGATGCCTTTCCCGACGAAGCAATCTTACTCCTCAGACGGAAAATTGCTCGAAAATATGAGATTGCTTCGCAAAGAACCCTCGCAATGACGGGTTATGCTGA
>JANMSY010000216.1:0-21818 GCA_031389865.1 Anaerolineales bacterium
CCAGGGGCGCAGGTGCTAAAATTGGTAATTGCATGTCTTTTACCAGCCTTGATCGAATATGTCTCTCAGTAAGTTAGCATTCTTTCCCTATTTTGTCAAAACACAACACTCGAGTTAATTAAGTAGGGCAGGTCTGAGACCTGCCCTACTTTTTATCACGGTATAATTCATCCATGCTCAACCCTGTTTCACCAGAGCCTGTGGATTACCTTGTGATGGGCCACGTTGCACATGACCTGACTCCACAAGGTTCGCGTGTAGGTGGGACAGTGGCATACTCTGCATTGACGGCACGTGCATTGGGATTGCGTGTGGGGATCGTCACGTCTTCCGGCGCTGAGACATCACTTGATGCGTTGAACGGCATTCGAGTTATTTCCCAGGACTCTCCACAAAGTACAACATTTGAAAACATCTATACCGTCCATGGACGCATCCAATATGTGCGCGCACATGCTACAAGGATTGATTTCATGGCCGCACCTGAGTCATGGTGGCGTGCTTCGATCATTCATCTTGGTCCGATTGCCAACGAAATGGACTCTGTTCTGCCCGAGAGCTTCTCACCCACACTGCTTGGTATCACCCCTCAGGGATGGATGCGCCAATGGGACGCGGAGAACCGCGTTTCTTCGCGTGAATGGACAGATGCCGGGCCTGCACTGGCCGCGGCAGGCGCGGTGGTGATCAGCCGTGAAGACGTTGGCGGTGATGATGAACTGATCGAACAAATGGCGCACCAGACGAGTGTGCTGGCAGTAACTGAGAGTGCGGCAGGTTCTGTTCTGTACTGGCACGGTGACCGACGTCGCTTTCGGGCGCCCGACGTGCCCGAAGTGGATGCAACCGGAGCAGGTGATATCTTTGCCGCTGCATTCTTCATCCGTCTGTACAAAACGCGCGACCCGTGGGAAGCAGCACGCTTTGCCACTCTATTGGCATCACACTCTGTCACGCGCGTTGGTTTGGATGGGATTCCAACCGCGCGAGAAATAGAAGAATCCTTGATGGAGGTTTTGCATTAAGATCAAAACAGAGCACCCTGAGTCATTTGGTTTTTCTCAAGATGCTTTGCGCTCCCTGTAGCAAATCAAATTTGAAATCGCAAATCGGTACTTGTAAATCATATGTCGCACATCTACACCCTGGTAAACCAAAAAGGCGGAGTGGGCAAAACCACAACAGCCATCAACATTGCCGCGTATCTGGCGCAAATGCGACAGCGTGTACTCGTCGTGGATCTCGACCCACAGGCGAACGCTACCGCCTGTCTCGGTGTGGATAAATATGTTGTGCACGGCAGCACATATGAAGCCCTGCTCGACGGCGATATTCCGGCCGCGGCCATTCTTTACAATGAGCGCCTGCAACTTTCGTTGTTGCCATCCTCCCCATCACTTGCCGGTGCGGAAATTGAACTCGTTGACGAATCGCGTCGCGAGTTCCGATTGCGAGACGCACTCGAAAACCTCGAAGGAAAATATGATTACGTTCTGATCGATTGCCCGCCCTCATTGGGATTGCTTACCGTCAACGGCCTGGTCGCGGCGCGCGATGGTGTGCTTGTTCCTGTGCAGTGTGAATACCTCGCGCTGGAAGGGTTGGGGCAGCTCACCCAGACGATACAACGTGTGCAATCCTCGCTCTTCCCAGGCCTGCGCGTGCGCGGCGTGATCCTGACGATGTTCGACCCTCGAACAAACCTCTCGAACGATGTAGTAAGGGAAGTCCATAACCACTTTCCCGGACAGGTATTCAAGAGCATTGTGCCGCGCAGTATCCGTCTTGCGGAAGCGCCTTCCTATGGGCTCCCCATCTCGGTATACGCACCCTCCTCCGTGGGCGCGCATGCCTATGAAGAACTTGCCAGGGAATTACTGCAGGGCGACGAAAAGTAAACTCGTATGCATACAGAGGCGGGATGGTCCCCCTCCTTGAGGAGAACACATGGCAAAACGCACTGGTCTTGGCAAAGGACTTGACGCTCTCATTCCGGCGGGCCAAAATGCGCCATCCGGGGATGGCAGCGGCATCACGCATATTTCCGTTGATCTACTCCAGCGCAACCCCCGTCAGCCACGCGAAAAATTCGACATCGAGGAACTGGAGAATCTTGCCGAGTCTATTCGCGAGCATGGGGTCATCCAGCCGCTCATCGTCACGCCCGGCCAGAATGGAATTTATGTGCTGATTGCGGGGGAACGTCGTTTGCAGGCGTCACGCAAGGCCGGGCTGAAAACTGTCCCGGTGGTGATCCGGCATGCCACCGACCAGCAACTGCTCGAACTGGCCCTCATCGAAAACGTCCAGCGCGCCGACTTGAATGCCATTGAGGAAGCGGAAGCGTATCAAAACCTGGCTCGGGAATTCAAGATGTCACATGAGACCATTGCCCAACGCGTGGGTAAGAGCCGCGTGGCGGTGACGAATACCATGCGCCTGCTCGACGCGTCCGCTGCGGTCAAACAGGCACTGGTGGATAGGCGGATCACCGAGGGTCATGCACGCGCATTGCTGGCATTGACCACTGCCAAAGCACAGGAAGCCCTATTGAACCAGGTGATCAACCTTGATCTGAGCGTCCGTCAGACGGAGGTGCTGGCCAGAAGATATTCAGGGCAGAAACCCGCGTCCAAAAGGAGGGCGGGCACGAGCGCAGATGTGAATGATGTCGAACGTCGCCTGCGATCAAGCCTCGGGACAAAAGTCACATTGAAGCATGGCAAAAAAGGCGGCACGGTCACGATCTATTATTACTCTGATGAAGAGCTCGATTCCCTGCTGGAAAAATTGACATAAATATGAAACTCCTCCACAACGCACATATTCATACACAAAACCCATTCCAACCCACAGCGTCCTCCATTGTGATCGACCGCGAATGGATACTCGCAGTCGGCAATGCAGATGATCTATTTGCCGAATATCCAAAAGCTGAACGGCAGGATATGCACGGGCGTGTGATCCTGCCGGGCCTCACCGACGCACATTTACATTTGAAACACTATTCGCTTGGCCTGCAAAAGATCGACTGCGAAACGGATACCAAAGAGGAATGCCTGCGCCGTGTGGACGAGCGAGTCAAAAAGTCAAAACCTGGTGAATGGGTGTTGGGTCACGGCTGGAATCAGAACGTCTGGGGAGTCTGGCCCACGGCTTCTGAGCTCGATACAATCGCGCCAAACAACCCGGTGTATCTCACGGCAAAATCACTGCATGCTGCTTGGACGAATACCTATGGGTTAAAACGTGCCAGCGTCACCGCGCAAACGCCCGACCCACAAAATGGGCAGATCCAGCGCGATGCCAAAGGTAACTCCACAGGGGTATTGCTCGAAACAGCCATGGAACTGGTTGGCAGCGCAATCCCTGAATCAACGATTCAGGATGTTGCGAATGCCATTGAAAAAGCCCAACCCATACTGTGGAAGATGGGACTTACCGGCGTTCATGATTTTGACCGCCGCGATTCATTCATGGCATTGCAGCAGCTCCACGCACAGGGCAAGCTCAAACTGCGCGTGCTCAAGAACCTTCCCGTTGAATTACTGGATCAGGCATTTGAACTGGGTCTGCGCGCCGGCTTCGGTGACGACATGCTGCGCATTGGCAACATCAAAGTGTTCATGGATGGCGCGCTGGGTCCGCATACTGCGGCAATGTTCCAGCCATACATTGGCGAAGGTGAGAACCGCGGCATCCTCAACATGGATGGCGAGGAACTCTTCGAACACGGGCGCAAAGCTGCGCAGGTTGGGCTGGGCCTGACCGTTCACGCCATTGGCGACCGTGCCAATCACGAAGTACTCAACGCCTGCGAACAACTGCGCACGTACGAAACTGAAAACCATCTCCCGCATCTGCGTCACCGCATCGAACATGTGCAGATCCTCCACCCCGATGATGCGCCGCGCCTTGCCCAACTTAACGTCATCGCATCCATGCAGCCCCTCCATGCCACTTCCGATATGTTGATGGCTGACGCGTTCTGGGGCGAACGTTCACGTCTCGCGTATGCGCTGAAGACCCAACTGGATTTTGGAGCGCGCCTCGCCCTCGGATCGGATGCGCCGGTCGAATCCCCCAATCCGTTTTGGGGATTACATGCCGCGGTCACACGGCGGCGTGCAGACGGTTCACCCTCAGCCGACGGCTGGTACCCCGAACAAAGATTGACCATGGCCCAGGCCTGGGAGGGATACACCCTGGGCCCCGCGTACGCCGCGGGCATGGAAAACCGTCTCGGCCGACTTGCTTCGAATCACCTGGCCGACCTGGTCGTGCTTGAGAAAGATCCCTTCACCTGCGATGCAGCTGATTTGCTCACGCTCGAGGCATTGGCTACAATGGTGAGCGGAGAATGGGTATACAATTCAAAGCGCTGAGCGAAGCACGAAATATAATAAGGACTCTTTCATGGTAGCGCAAAAACGTCTAACGCCTGAAATGCTTGTTCCACGCATGGGAGAGTATTTGATTCAAAAAGGTCTCATTACAGGTGACCAGCTTCAAAGTGCGCTCAGTTATCAGCAGGAGGAAATCTCGAAAGGCAGTACAGTCCTGCTTGGACAGGCGTTGATAGACCTCAAACATCTCGACCGTTCCGAACTCGATCAGGCAGTAACAGAACAAATCCTTCATTTGCGTTCCGCGTTGCAGGCGACCAACCGCTCACTCGAACTGCGTGTGCAGGAACGTACCTCTGAACTGCAACACGCGCTGGAACGGGTCTCGGAACTAAGCCAGTTAAAAGCCAACTTTATCTCGAATATTTCGCACGAATTACTGACTCCACTGACCCATATCAAAGGGTATGTGGAGCTGCTGATCACCGAATCACTGGGAAAGATCACCGAGGAACAACGCCATGCCTTGCAGGTCAGCCAGCAATCAACGGACAGGCTCGAAACCCTGATCGAGGACCTCATCATGGTCTCGCTGGCATCTCGCGGCGAAATGAGTGTCCAACAGGAGGCCGTGGATATCCGCCGTCTGGCAAATCTGGCTGTCAGATCTCACGCTGGCAAAGCGCTGGATCGCGGCATCAATTTGCATGCGATCATTGACGATGATGTGCCCCCTGTCCAGGCAGATTCGCAGAAGATCGCCTGGGTGCTGAGTCAACTCATTAATAACGGGATCAAATTCACACCTTCGGGTGGAAGCGTACTGCTGTCCGTCAAGCGCGAGGGCGAGAATCTCGTGATCCTATCCATCACCGACACCGGTATCGGAATTCCGTCGGCCCGCCTGAATGATATCTTTGAAGCATTCCATCAGCTGGATGGCTCCATTACGCGACGGTACGGCGGGACCGGGCTTGGGCTTGCGCTGGTACGCCAGATCATCGAAGCACATGGGTCCATGCTGGAAGTGCAATCCACGGAAGGAAGCGGCTCAAGCTTTAAATTTCCACTGCTGGCTGCCGCGGAATCAAAGTGATGGCAATGGATAGCTCCACACTCGCCTATATCCAGGAGTTGATGCAGATCGCTGCACAGGCAGGGAATTTGCGGAATACTGTTGAGCCGTTCCTGACTACCCTGCGCAGGGAGTTTGTCTTCGACAATGTGGCAGTCTACCTTCAGGATGAGGCAAGTGAGACGATCGATGTGGCATATGCACGTGCCATTGGGCGGGCGAAAAACGCGGAAGCCGATGCCGCATGGGGGGAGACATTTGCGGGCCAGGTAATCAGGAAAGGCAATATCCTTCTTCAGGATCCCAAGCCAGACGTTCAGTCAGATGACCGCCTTCATCAGGCGTATCTCCTGGGCCTGCCGTTGCGCATGGCTGAAACCATAAAAGGGGCACTCGTCTTTGTGCGCTTTGGGGGGCCTCCTTACGGGGAAAGCCATGTCAAAGTGGCGCTGTTCGCGTCAGACCTGCTTTCCATGTTATTTGAGCGCAGCGCCTGGAGGGAGACGAAACTGGAACTGCGTGACCTCAAGCGTCAGATGCAACTACAGGATGACTTCGTCAGCACGATCTCGCATGAATTGCGGACCCCACTGGGTTTCATTAAAGGGTACAGCACCAGTCTTCTGCGTGAAGACACAAGTTGGGACGCGGAAACGCAAAAGGAATTCCTGATGATCATTGATGAGGAGGCAGACCGGCTCTCGTTATTGATCGAAAATGTACTCGAGTCAGCGCGTCTGCAAAGCAGGACCCTGCCACTTCGTTTTCAACCGCTCAGGCTGGATTCCGTTTTGCGCGACGTCATCACTCGAATTCGCGTCCGTCACAAGGATTTGGACGTGAGCATGAATCTGAAAGCTGCTGCACCCTTTCATGGAGACGGTGTAAGGCTTGCCCAGGTCTTTGAAAATTTATTTATCAATGCCATGAAGTACGCGCCCGGCTCACCCATCGTTGTGCTTCTCGACGAGATGGGGGATAAAATAATTATTTCGCTGATGGACCGCGGTCCAGGAATCCCAAAGGAGTCCCTTCCATTCATTTTCGACCGCTTCTACCGCGTGCGAACCGAGAAAAGCATTACCGGCACAGGCCTCGGACTTTACATCTGCAAGGAGATAATTGAGGCACATCGTGGTAAGATTTGGGCAGAATCCATTCCCGGTCAGGGAACCACATTTTTCATAGAACTACCCATTCATTCAGCCAAGTAATAACATGAAGGAGAGTTTATGGCAAAACGCATTCTGATAGTAGACGACGAGCCTCGTTATCTACGTTTGCTCGAAGCCAACCTGCGGACAGAAGGGTATGAAGTGGTGACAGCCCATGACGGCATGCAGGCGGTAAGCGTTTTCTCAGATCAGCCGATAGATCTGGTGCTGATGGATGTGATGATGCCGAAATTGGATGGCTTTGGTGCCACGCAGCGCATCCGTGAATTCTCCAGTACACCCATCATTATCCTCACAGCAAAGGGAGACGAGCAGGACCGTGTCCGCGGCCTCGATCTTGGGGCAGATGATTATCTCGTCAAGCCTTTTTCAGCCACTGAATTGCTGGCGCGTGTGCGTGCGGTTTTACGGCGGGCACAGCCTCCCAGTGAAGTGGGACAATCCCGTTTCTTTACTCATGACAATTTGAAGATCGATTTTGCTCGCGCCGAAGTGTGGCGGGGGGAAACAGCCATTTCCCTTTCTGCAACAGAATATCGTTTATTGCTGCAATTCGCCCACCATATCGGCAAGATCATGACATCTGAGGAACTGCTGACCAGTGTATGGGGACCTGAATATCGCACTGACAAGGAAATCCTCTGGGTAAGCATTGCCCGCCTGCGCCAGAAACTGGAAGATGATGCACACAGCCCGAAACATATCGTGACGCGTTCCGGCCTGGGATATTTGATGCCGCCAATCGAAGAGTAAGCCCCCAGGAGGCTGTAGTGGTTGGTAAAAAAATCCTCATCGTGGATGAGAACGCGGCCAGCCGCAGTTTTTTATCCAGCACGCTGCGCGAAAAGCAGTTCCAGGTCCTTGAAGCATCCTCAGGTAAGGATGGATTGATCGTTGCCTGGCGCGATGAGCCCGACCTGATACTGTTTGATCCTGTGTTGTCTGATCTTAAGGATGAGGAATTCATTTCCAAGCTGCGTGGTAATCTGCGCACCAGGGCGATACCTTTGATCGCGCTGTCCAGTGATCCAGGACCGACTCGCAGGGAAATCTGTATCCATGCCGGCGTGGATGAATACCTGGTCAAATCCTCACAGGCTCTTTCTTCACTCGAGGAAATTCTCACCCGTAGATGTAGCCCGGAAAATTCAATCAAAACTGAAACAGAGCAGCGCGAGCCCGGTTTGCTCATCAGCTTTCTAAGCGCCAAGGGAGGAACAGGCACTTCCTCGCTTTGCGCCAACATCGCAATGAATATCAAACTGGGACAACCAGATGCCCTCGTCGTGGTTGCAGACCTCGTTTTGCCGATCGGTTCGATTGGCCCAATTGTCGGTTATGAAGGGAACCTGAACGTAATAACGGTGGCAGACCTCCCCACTGGACAAACGAACGGAGATTATTTCAGAAAGAATCTACCGCGGCCCGAACTATGGCAGTTCCAATTGCTGGCCGGGTCGCCTGATCCTCAAAAGGCGAACGCATTGAAGGGGGACCGGGTTGGGATGATCATAGAGACTCTCCGATCTGCATATGATCTCGTGATCCTCGATATAGGACGGTCACTCTCACGCATCAGCCTGCCTCTGATCCAACAGTCTGACCTGATCGCTCTGATTGTTTCCACGGATCACAGCACCCTTAAATTAACAAAAACCATATGTGACTATTTGCAATCGCAGGGTGTGGATGACGAGAAAATCTACGCCATCTTAAACCGTGCATTGGGCCTCGAAGGCGCAACGAAAACAGAGGCGGAAAAGATCATAAGTTTGCCCATCAAGACAACACTGCCCTACATGGGGGGTAATTTTGCGCTTGCCAACAACCTGAACCAGCCCATTACAACGAAATATCCCAACGACACGGCGTCCATTATCCTCAAGGACCTGGCACTGGATATGACCAGGGTGGCACGCCTCCTGCGCTCCATATAACCTGCTTAGAGAAATGAAAGGTATATTCCCATCTATTTCGACTAGACTCTGGGAGTAATTTGCACAAGCGAAAATAGCGACACCAGGGTCTTGTCGTTTTTTTTAACATGAGGGCTGGATGTGTGTTTTCAAAACCATTCAAGCCCGGCAGACCCAATTATGAGAGGCAATATGACCATCGAATATGATGAAAAAGGCAAGATATTCACGGACATCATTTCCAAGATAACTGTCTCAGCGACTGTTCAAACGACAACTCATTTGATGCACGGGCGGATGCACATTCGCCGGGATCAGCGCATTAAGGATGAACTGGACCTGGACGAAAAGTTTCTTGCATTAACAGATGTAAACGTTCTATCTCCTGATGGGCAAATACTTTTTCAAGCGCCATTCCTTGCAGTGAACCGTGCTCATATCATATGGGTTCTTCCGTCACAAAACAAAAGCGGGGAATCTTCGTAATGACTGCTCCAATTTCCTCCAACTTTACCAGGCTGACATCAGCTGATCTTCTGAAATTCAAGCGATATCTGATTGAGAATGTAGGGCGTTCCATGGAAGGCGAGCAACCGCAACTCGGCGACCGCAGTGAGTTGATGAAACAGCGTTTGAACGACGTCTATGCACAGGTGCAGGTCAATCTCCCAGAGGACATTCGAAACCAGATATTTCATGACATTCTTGATGAGCTCACAGGCTTTGGTCCGATCCAGCCACTGCTGGATGATCCTGATGTCAGCGAGATCATGGTGAATGGACCTAAAAAAGTGTTCATTGAAAAGAAGGGGAAACTAACGAAAAGCCCGATCACCTTTGATGACGACGATCACGTGTTACGGATCATTGATCGCATCATTCTCCCGCTGGGTCGCCGTATAGATGCTGACAGTCCCACTGTGGATGCGCGTTTACCCGATGGTTCACGTGTGAACGCGGTGATCCGCCCTGTCTCGATAGATGGCCCATCCATCACGATCCGCAAATTCAAAAAAGACAAACTTTCCATGGAAGAACTGGTGCAGTTTGGGTCCCTGACGACAAACATGGGCGAATTCATTCGTGCCTGTGTGCTCGCACATTTGAATATTGTAATTTCAGGGGGAACCGGCTCCGGAAAAACGACACTCCTTAATGTTCTCTCCAGCTTTATTCAGGAGGAAGAGCGGATCGTTACCATCGAAGACGCTGCTGAGTTACAGCTCCAGCAGGAACATGTCCTGCGCATGGAAACGAAGTCGGCAAACGTAGATGGTCGAGGTGAGGTAACCATTCGCGACCTGGTGCGAAACTCCCTGCGTATGCGTCCTGACCGCATCATTGTGGGTGAATGCCGCGGCGGTGAAGCACTGGATATGCTGCAAGCCATGAATACAGGCCACGACGGTTCATTGACCACACTGCACGCCAACACGCCCCGCGACTCGCTGTCACGTTTGGAAACACTGGTCCTCATGTCGGGCATGGACCTGCCACTCAAGGTGGTGCGGCAACAGATCTCCTCAGCAGTAGATCTGATCATTCAACAATCACGGTTGAAGGATGGCTCACGTAAGGTGACTGCCATTACCGAAGTTGTTGGCATGGAAGGCGAGACCGTGGTTCTCACAGACATTTTCAAGTTTGATGTGACGGGTATTGGAGAGAATGGCAAGATCCTTGGAGAGTTAAGAGCCACCGGCATTCGCCCGATCTTCAGCCCACGTCTGGAAGCGGCAGGCTTTAAACTCAGCGGCGATATTTTCATGCCGCCAGCAAGCCAAAGACGTGATAGCAGGCATTGATTCTGCTATAATCGGAGAAACACCGTTGCTGTCATGGCAATGGATTTTCAGAGAGTACCGCACGCATGCCCGACATGCGCAGCCAGACTTATGGTTATTTCCTGTCATTCCACAGAAAAATTGGATTTCAGGCAATACGTGGTAGAGGATGCATGGATACCAAAACGCAGATCATCATTCGCACGAAAAAACTGGGGGTATTGATCCGTGATGCGCGTCTTTCCGCGCGCCGAAGCGTGCACGAATGTGCCGAAGCCATTGGCATCCGGAAAAGTGTGTTCCGTTCTTTTGAGGAAGGGGTCAAGTCACCTTCCCTGCCCGAATTGGAAGCGCTGGTTTTCTATCTCGACCTGCATCTCGACCACTTTTGGAGCAAAGAGATTAAATCAACGGGGACAGCGCCGCACCAGCGCATTGACCTGTCAAGATTAATGGCACTGCGCCAGCGCAAGATCGGCGCGTTGTTGCGGCAGGAACGAATGAATGCCAGTATCTCGATCCGCAATCTTGCCAGCACCACGGGGATTACAGGTTCGCGGATCAAGGCATATGAATTGGGTGAACGCGCCATCCCATTACCTGAACTTGAAGTATTGGTGTCAACACTCGGCGGAAGGGTCGAATCCTTCTTTGATCGAAGCGGACCCATTGGTCAATGGATGTTGAGCGAGGAGGCTGTACAACACTTCCTTGATATGCCAATGGAATTACGCGAGTTTGTTGCCACCCCAGTGAACCGTCCTTATTTGGAACTGGCAATGAAACTGAGCAACTTATCCCGGGATAAACTGCGTTCAGTGGCGGAAGACCTGCTGGATATTACCTACTAAAGCCGTGGAAAACACCAACCCCCTGACACTTGCCGAAGATGGCAAAAACGAATACGGAAAAGGAAACTATAAAGCTGCTGCAACATTGTTCTCAAAAGCAGCACAGGCCTATGAGTCCATGCAGGATGTATTGAACGCGGCAGAGATGAAGAATAACGAGAGCGTGGCATTACTACAAGCCGGAAGAGCAAAGGAAGCACTGCAAGCGACCGATGGAACCGAGGACATCTTTCAAAAGGCAGGGGATGTCAGGCGACAGGGCATTGCGGTGAGCAACCGTGCCGCCGCCCTGGAAGGACTCAGAAAGTGGCAGGATGCACTTGCCGAATATGACCGGGCTGCGTCTCTTTTTGAGGAAGGGGGGGAAGGTGACATGCATTCCGTTGTCCGTAAAGCCGCGGCAAATGTCAACCTCAAACGCGGACATGTGGCTGACTCACAAATGGATGTGTACGATTCATTACGGCTTGTTGAAAAGCCCACATTCTCCCAGCGCATTATGAAATTCCTCATGCGCATTGGGTTGATACGATAAAAGTTCCTCGTTATTACAAGTGCTTTGGCACAGTTTCGCTGGTCAGCCCTGCACCCAGCGAAGCAATTTCGTTCTCGAGCGTGGAGATTGCCTGGGGCACCTCGTTACTCTCGCTCCTGAGGTGAACAGTGATCAATTCCCTGGTTCGCACGGCGGATCTCAACGACCACCAACAATTATCGAACCTGATATTTTTTGAGACCCACCTCCATCGTCATCTGGACTGGCGCTCGCCACTCGAATGGCTGGGCGCTCCCTTTTACTGGGCGCTGGAGGAAGGCAGACATATTACAGCCGCGCTGGCTTGTCCCACTGAAGTGGAAGGGATCGCCTGGGTGCGGCTGTTCGTTTATACTGGACGCTGGTCACCAGACAACGCCTGGGCTCTGCTTTGGTCTACAGCCCGGGAGGAGATTGCGCGTGCGGGGGGTGCAACTGTCGCGGCCATTGCCATCCATAGCTGGTTTCAGCAGGTGCTCGCAGTGAGCGGGTTCGAAAACCGTCAGCAGATCGTGATGCTTGAATGGCAGTATCAGCCCTGGGCCTCGCGCGAAGCGAATAGTATTCGCATCCGACAAATGACAGCGGTTGATCTTCCCGAAGTTGTAAAAACAGACAATACTTCCTTCAATCCGCTCTGGCATAATTCGCTTGAGACGCTTCAACGCGCTTTATCACAGTCATTATTCGCGACGGTAGCCGAAGGCGTGGACGGTATTGTTGGTTATCAGTTAACAACGGGGCATGGACAGCGCGCTCACCTGGCGCGCCAGGCTGTGCATCCCGCCATGCAGGGACGCGGCGCAGGACGGGCATTGTTGAGTGACTTGTTTGGCAGGTTGACACGCAGCGGGGTGCCTCGCTTGAGCGTGAACACGCAAAACGATAATATCGCCTCATTGAATCTGTACAGGAAGATGGGATTCAACCGCACAGGCGAGGAATATCCCGTGTATACTCTTGAGGTACCCGCCAATTCACAGGAGCAATCATGACCAACCGCGAAGATGCAGTGATCATTAACTCGCTTGTACGCCAGGCATTGACCTCTGCCCAGGAAGTGATGGGCGATAACGGTTTGAATGCTGTGTTACGCACCAGCGGTCTGGAACGATTCATCGGCAACTTTCCACCGAACAATCTTGAGCCATCGATTCAGGCATCAGAATACGCGAAGTTTAACGAAGCCATTGAGGTATTTTATGGGCGCGGCGGAAAAGGAATGCTGCGCCGCATTGGCAAGGCCTCCTTTCAATATGGGGTGCGCGAACAATCTGCGCTGTTGGGCGTGGCCGGTGTTGCACTCAAGTTATTGCCTGAAAAACAGCGCATCAAATTTATTTTGAATGGGATGGCGGATGCATTGAAGAAGAGCAACCCGGCTGTGAATGCCTGGGTGGATGAAAGCAGGGAAAGAATTGCATATATTGAATCAACATGTGCCATTTGCCACAGCCGCCATAGCGCGACACCCATTTGTTATCTTTATACCGGCTCCATTGCGGAGGCTGTGAAATGGGCTACAGGCAGGGAATATGAGATCGCCGAAACCCATTGTCTTGCCAAAGGCGATGAATACTGCAGGTTCGAAGTTGGAGATGTGCGCGCGTGACCGATCCGAAATTTTCCAGCCGCATTCTTCGCCGCTTCATTGAAACTGCAACGCTGGAATTGGGCGCAGATCAATTCCATGGAATGCTGGCTTTATCGAAACTCCCTGCTGAATGGGCAAAGCCGGAAACCTTCGCAAAAATGAATGCAGGCGATGCAGCAAAGGCCTATGCAACATTGCAAGCCGCCATGCGTGCCTATTTCGGGCGCGGAGCACGAGGTGTTCTGCTGCGGGTTGGTCAGCGTCTGTGGCAGCATCTTCTCAGCGATGCTGCACTGGGAGGCAAGGCACAAGCTCTTGTGATACGGAGACTTCCGATTAATGCGCGGCGCAAATCCGCGCTGGAATTATTATCCCGCTTCCTTGGCGCTCAACCAGGCGACATCACGCTCCATACTTTGGACCTCGACCTGCTTCTCGTTGACCATACATCTCCCGCCGCTGCCGGGTACCATGACGCGTCTCCAATTTGCTTCGTTACCCAGGGCTTGATCCGCGAGAGCCTGTCCTGGGCAACCGGCCAGAACTATGACGTGGAAGAGACTTCATGCAAAGCTCGCGGGGAAAATGCGTGCGAGTTTAAGATTACAATTGGAAAATAAATGAATGCCTTTGATGCAAACTGGAAGAGCAGGGACGGCACTACCTTTTTTGTGCGCGGCTGGGAACCTGATGACAGACCCAAGGCGCTGGTCGCCTTGGTACATGGACTCGGTGAACATATCTCTCGTTATGAACATGTTGGCAAAGCGATGACGGACGCTGGTTACGCATTTGCAGGCTTTGACCTGCGCGGCCATGGCAGGTCAGGCGGTATCCGCAGGCATTTCCCTTCCCTCGAGGTTGCCATGGAGGATATCAAGGAATTCCTCATTCTTCTTACACAGCGATATCCTCATACTCCGCAATTCCTGTACGGTCACAGCCTGGGAGGATTACTGACACTTGCATACACCCTAAAGAACAAGACTGGTTTCAAAGGCGTGATCACCAGCGGTGCGGCCCTGCGTTCACAGGTCCATGACCAAAAAATAAAAGTGATTATGGCGAAGGTACTGGGGTCACTCATTCCAACCACCCTGCTCCCAAGTGGGTTGGATGCTTCCATTCTTTCACGAGATCCAAATGTGGTAACTGCCTACCGGAATGACCCGCTCGTCCACGACCGTATGAGCCTCGGTTTTGGCAAAGCGGGACTGAACGCTACAGACTATGTCTGGCAGTATGCAGAGCAATTTGCTGTGCCTCTCCTCATCATGCACGGTGCCGCTGACCACAACACCTATCCTCATGGCAGTGAGGATTTTGCCAAACTTGCGGCCAAAAGCAATCATGATGTGACGTTCAAGCTATGGGATGGCCTGTATCACGAAGTGCACAATGAACCCGAGAAGGAGCAGGTCATCAATTTTATGATCGAATGGCTGGACAGGCATTTGTAATTAAAGGACATGCCATATGTTCTTAAGAACGTCCTAACCTTTGCCTAGACAAAACAATTTTGGCGTGGGAAAATTTAATCTAACACATTTTCATCAAGGAGTCTTCATGAGCCCAGAAAAAGAAACAAGCAAGCGACAACTGCGTCGCGAGGAAATGCGACGCCGCTCGCAACGTCAGCGTTTGATGACCATTGGATTTATTATTCTTGGAGCGCTGTTGATCGTTGCTCCCATCGTTTATCAAATGCTCAGACCTGTAGCCCAAGTAGTCGCGGTTGACCCGGGCACTCACCCGAACCCGATCGATAACGCGATGGGCGACTCCAACGCCCCGATCAAGATCGAGGAATTTTCCGATTTTCAATGTCCATTCTGCGAACGCTTTCACGAGGAGACCGAGCCATTGCTGCGACAATACTACATTGACACTGGCAAGGTCCAGTTCATCTATCGTTCAATGGGCAACTGGGTAAGCGGCAACATAGGCGGTGGCAGGACCGAATCACAGGATTCTGCACTGGCGTCTTATTGCGCGGGCGAGCAGAACAAGTTTTGGGAAATGCACGCACATTTATTCGCCAATGTCCTGGGCGAAGATGCTGGTTCATTTACAGACAAGCGAATTTACGCCATTGCTGAGAAGATTGAAGGCCTGGATGTGGATCAGTTCAACAGCTGCTATGACAGCGGCAAATATGATGACCGTGTGCAGCAGGATTTGCAGGATGGTACCGCGGCCAACATCGATGGCACGCCGGGATTCCTGATTACCTACACTGTTGATGGTGAGACAAGGACCAAACTGATTGAAGGCGCACAGCCATTCAGCGTGTTCCAGCAGGAGCTCGAAGCCGCACTTAATGAGATGGGCGTTGCAGAGTAAAATTACACACAATGAAAAAGGACACGGTTTCCCGTGTCCTTTTTGATTCTTCCATACCGTGGATAGGACAATTCCTACTTAAAACCGCATCCATCCACAAACTAGGCTCGGCGTGGATTTCCAAGTGTATAATAAAATTGGAAACATATTTTCATTGAGGATTTTAATGAAACGTCGCCATTTCCATGCCCTGCTTTGCTCCATTTTCATCGTCGCCCATATTACTTCATGCACAGGCGTCGCCATCCCCGGACTGGCAACAGCCACGCCTGCAATTCCAACACCCACGTCTTATCAACAGGCCTTGCCTCCGCGCCTCGTCGAAACAGACCCGCCGCTAAACACTGTTCTCGGGCACGATTCTTCGATCACGTTTTATTTCAACCAGGCGATGAATAAATCATCGGTGGAATCAGCATTGGGGGGACTGCCAGAGGGGACCTACACATGGAACGATGAAGCGACGTTTGTTTTCAAGCCCACGCAACCGTACCAACCCAACACAAAATTACAAATTACGCTTGCGAGTTCCATCCAGTCTGCCAGTGGCTTTGGCGTGCAGGAACCCTTTAATATTTCATTCAGAGTGGCAGATTATCTGCGCGCAGTAAATATCCTGCCAAAGGAAAGCGCAACGGATGTGGATGTTGAATCTGCAGTAGCGGTCTCTTTCAATCAGCCGGTGGTTGCACTGGGCGCAGATGACACATCCCTGCCAGCCGCGTTCACCCTTCAGCCGTCTGCGCCCGGCCGCGGCGAGTGGATCAACACAAGCACTTATATTTTTTATCCAGAGCCTGCAATGAGCGGGGGAACGGAACACGCTCTACAATTGAATCCCAGTTTGAAAACGGTATCAGGCGTGGGCCTGGATGTGAGCGCAGCGTCCGTGTGGAAGTTCACCACCGCGAGTCCGCGTGTTATCTCACTGGAGCCTGCCAGCGATCAAAGGATGGCGTTGGACCCACAAATCAAACTGACGTTCAACCAGCCCATGGATGCAGTGAGCGTCGAATCCAATTTTTCGTTCAGTGGCCCGGATGGTTCACTACACGGCACGTTTACGTGGGATGATGACAACACCGTTGTGACGTTCGTGCCGGGAAAAATGCTGGTGCGAAACGTTGGTTATATTTTGAATGTGAGCGCGGCGGCAACGTCGAAGGGCGGGATGGCGATTGGCGAGGATTATGGGGCAGTGTTGAACACCTTCGATAATTTTGCAGTGACCGCGGCAGATGTGAGCTACAGCTCGGTATTTTTCACATTCAGTTCCACTCTGCCGGAAGGCAATTACGATGCGTTTGTGAAAATAAAGCCTGCTCTTGATGATTTTTCAACCGGCCGAACCGAGGATGGTTTAAGCCTTGGCGTCTATGCAAATTTCGAACCCGAAACAAATTATGTAATTGAAGTTGCCGCACAACTAAAGGATAGCTGGAAACAATCCCTGGGCGACCCGTACGTGTTTAATTTCCGCACGGCACCCGCGCCTGCCATGTTGAGCGTGGATGTATATAGTTCATCCACGGTGTTCGTGAGGCCCGATGAACCCGTTCTGTACGCGAAAGCTGCCAACGTTCAGAGCGCGGATGTGACGGTCGCGCCGCTGACCTTACAGGATTTTTTCCTGCTTCAAGATTCGTATGAGAACCAGCAGGCATTTTCTCCATCAGACTCGTTAGTGTATCCACACCAGTTCGACCTGCTGCCGAGTAAAACGCAGGACGTCAAACTGCGTCTCGCCCAACAGGGCAGCCAGTTGTTGCCGGGCTTGTATTACGTGAGCGTGTTTTCACCGCAAAGCGCATCCGCCACAAGGAACATTTACTTTGCTGCATCCAGCCAGGTCAATCTCACATTTAAACTTGGCGCCACGGAGGCGCTGGTTTGGGCCGTGGATCTGCCGTCGCAAAGGCCTGTTGAGAATGCCCTGATCACGATCTACGATAATGCGGGCAATTCGCTTGCTGCCGGTACGACCGATAAAAGCGGCTTGTGGAGGGGAGCTGTAGGCGCGCGCGAGGGACAGTTGTATGCGGTCCTCGGTGAGCCAGGCGAGGAAAACTTTGCACTTGCTACCAGCAATTGGAGCATGGGCATCAGTGCCTGGGATTTTGGATACAGCTTTAATGCCCAGCCTCCGCACACAGAAATTTACATGTATACCGATCGTCCCATGTACCGCCCCGCGCAGACGGTGTACTTCCGCGGTGTGGCGCGACAGGCGTTCAATGGACGTTATGAGTTGCCGGAGATCAACGAGGTACCGATCATGCTGAGGGATGCAAATGGCACGCAGCTGCTCGCGCTCAATGCACAACTCTCCCCGTACGGCACGTTCAATGGCGAGTATCAACTGCCCGAGGATGCCGCACCCGGTTACTATACATTTGAGAACAGCGCGCTCGAACTCTACTTCAATTTTCAGGTAGCAGAGTATCGTAAGCCTGAGATCCATTTGAGCGTGGACTATTCTGCAGATGAGGTCAAACTTGGCGACACGGCCAAAGCCGAGATCAATGCCCGATATTTTTTTGATGCCCCCGCGAATGATGTGGAAGTCAATTGGGCGTTTTATACCAAACCTGACACATTCCACCTGCTGAATTATGAAACTGGCTTGATGGATACTTCCTGGCTGGACGTTTTCCATTTTGGACAGCCGGGTTCCTCCGATTATTTTGGGAGTCTCCTCGAGCAGGGAACAGGTCGAACCAGCCGCGAGGGAATCCTGTCCATTGACCTGCCAGCCATCCCTGAGTCTGCTTTGGGACAGATCGTCACGCTGGAGGTGACTGCTCAGGATGAGTCCGATCTGACAGTGAGTGCCCGCTCTCAGCTGCGCGTCCATCCCGCTGATTTTTATATCGGCATCCACCCCGATCAATGGATAGGCCGCGCTGATTCGCCGCTGGGTTTTGATGTGTACACAGTGGACTGGGCACAGAATCCTTCCGGCGATAAAACATTGAGTGCAGAGTTCAAACAGGTGCGTTGGGAAAAGGAAATGGATATCAATAACTTCCCGACCTACATGCCTGTATATACACCCGTGAGCGGCAGCAACCTGGCAACGGGCGCCGATGGCAGGGCGCGGCTTTCTTTCGTGCCGCCCAATGCAGGAACGTATGTGCTCGAAATTTCAGGTGAGGGTGCGCGTACACAATCGATGATCTGGGTGAGCGGCGCAGGTTCTGCCGCGTGGCCCGACCTGCCCAATCAAAGGCTTGAACTTACCGCAGATCGTGATTCATACAAAGCAGGTGAGACGGCCAAAGTCTTTATTCCCAATCCGTTCGCAGTCAATTCGCTTGCACTGGTAACCGTTGAACGCGGCATTGTTTCAAAAGCCGAAGTGATCTCGCTATCGGGCAGCGGCAGGGAATATTCACTTCCGCTCACCGAAGCCGACGCGCCCAACGTATATGTAAGCGTCACCGTGCTGGGGCAGGGTAACGACTTCAGGCAGGGCATGGTCAACGTACCCGTTGCCCCCGATGATAAAGCATTGAATGTGCAGGTGACATCCAATCCGACCGAGGCAGGGCCGCACCAGGAAGTCACGTTTGACGTACTTGTGACTGACATCCAGGATCGGCCTGTGGAAGGTGAGTTCTCACTATCAGTCGTAGACCTTGCATCGCTGGCTCTGGCCGACCCGAACGCAGAAGATATTCTGACAGCGTTCTACAGCAACCAGCCGCTTGGCATTGAAACAGGACTCTCCATCGCAGCCTACAGTGGACGCTCGGCCGTTCCACCCGGTGGGATGGGTGGCGGAGGTGCCGATGAAGTCCCATTCCTGCGCGAAGAGTTTCCCGATACTGCCTATTGGAATCCATCACTCATCACGAATTCAGATGGCCGCGGCCAGATCACAATGACACTGCCTGATTCGCTCACCACGTGGAAGGTGGATGTGCGCGGTCTCACGGTGGATACCAAAGTTGGCCAGGCTGAAGCAGAGATCGTTTCGACCAAGCCTTTATTGGTCCGCCCGGTAACACCCAGATTTTTGGTGCATGGCGATCATGTGCTGATGGCGGCCATTGTCAATAACAATACGCCAGACAAATTAACCGTCAGTGTGAATCTGCAAAGTGAAGGCTTCACCCTGGATGAACCCGATCAAGCAACCCAGCAGATTGAGGTCCCTGCCAATGGACGCGAGCGGGTGGAATGGTGGGGCACAGCCGGGTTGACTGAATCGGCAGACCTTATTTTCTCTGCTGCAACCATAGGAACACCGTCGCTCCAGGATTCCACGCGCCCCGTTTGGGGAACACTGCCCATGATGCAATACACATCTCCGCAGGCGTTCGTCACCGGCGGGGTGTTGCGCGGCACGGCTTCTCATCAGGAAGTCATCTCACTGCCGCGCACGTACACGCCAAATGGTGGCGGCCTGGATATAGAGTTAAGCCCCTCGCTGGCTGGCAGTTTGTTGTCTGCGTTGGAAGCGGTGGATATCCCCAACTCATCGAGCGCCGAATCCATCCTGTCCTATTTCCTGCCGAATCTCGAGGTCTATCGCGTGCTGAATGGTGAGGGCTTGAACGATCCCGCGCTGACCGAACGAGTCGCAGCAAGTGTGGATGACGGCGTGCATAAACTGCTGCATCTCCAAAACGAAGACGGCGGATGGAACTGGTGGGGCACCGCACCGATCGGCGAACAGACAACGCCATCCGATCCGTACATGTCTGCGTATGTGACCTTTGGTTTGATACGCGCTCATGAAATGGGCGTCAGTGTGGACGAAAACGCGCTCCAACGTGCGGGGACGTATTTGAGAGGCCTGAAAAATGAGATCACCAACGATACCCATGGCGCAGTGCTGGACGAAATTACATTCGTGCAATTCGTGCTGGCGCAGGCACACACGTTTGATGAACCTACGCTCAATAATCTGTACAACGCCCGCGACCGATTGAGTCCATCCAGCAGGGCGCTGCTTGCATACACGGTCAACGCCGTCAACCCCGCAGATGAACGCGTGCGCGACCTTGTTTCGAACCTTGAGGCAGGTGCCATTGTCACCGCATCCAGCGCGCATTGGGAAACACAGGACGAAAACCTGGTCATGCGCGGTTCGCCAGTTTATACAACATCGCTGGTTGTTTATGTCCTCTCGCAACTCGACGCGGCCAATCAGGTTATCTTCAACGCGGTGCGTTATCTTGCTGCGCACCGCAACACACGCGGCCTGTGGGGCATGGGTCACGATAACGCCTGGGCAATTCTGGCACTCACCGAAGCGATGATCGGTTTTGGCGACCTCAACGCCGATTTCTCTTTCAACGCAACCTTCAACGGCGGTCCGCTTTTGAACGGTGATGTCTCTGGGAATCAGGTGCTCACGCCGGTACGTGCGCAGGTTCCACTTGAATACGTTTCGTCCACTTCGCCGAATCTCTTAACCATTCAACGCGAAGACGGACTGGGCCGCCTGTATTACCGCGCTGTGCTGAATGTTAATCGCCCTGTGGAAGATGTAAAGCCGCTGAATTCAGGTATGCAGATCGAGCGCGTATATGTGGATGCTGATTGTCGCGCTGAGCCTGAGGCTGAAGCGGATTGCCCGCCTCTTTCCACGCTTCAGCTTGCCTCTGATCAAACCGTCGCAGCCCAGCTGACGCTTGTCCTGCCTCACGACTCGTACTATGTGATGGTCAAAGACTTCATCCCCGCGGGCATGGAAATTCTGGACCGCAATCTTAAGACCAGCCAGCAGGCAATTGACGAGCCCGACGTGGAGGTTCAGTTTGACGATAAGGATCCATTCGCAGATGGCTGGGGCTGGTGGCTGTTCCACGAACCAGAGATACGCGATGACAGTATTCTCTACGCCGCAGATTTTCTCCCCGCAGGAACCTATGTATTGACGTACACCCTGGTCCCGTTGCAGGCGGGTGAATATCGTGTGTTGCCTGCCCATGCCTGGCAGTCCTTCTTCCCCGAAGTACAGGGAACCAGCGCAGGCGCGGTGTTTGAGATCAAGCCTTAATCTAGTTTCTGGTGCAAGGCTGATGTTGAGAGTTTTGCACCAAGAACTAATTTCAGTAAATCACAGGTTTTACCGTCATTGCGAGGAGGGTGCCTTTCCCGACGAAGCAATCTTACTCCTCAGACGGAAAATTGCTCGAAAATATGAGATTGCTTCGCAAAGAACCCTCGCAATGACGGGTTATGCTGA
>JANMSY010000224.1:0-2828 GCA_031389865.1 Anaerolineales bacterium
CGCCAAGGCGATTTTGGTAAACCCTTACCCGAGCAACCTATCCAAGAACCCCCGCCACCCAAGAAAAATCCCTGGCGCAATTTCAAGCATGGCAAGGCTCTCTACCAACGCTCCTCTTCCCCGAAAATTTAGACCACACCCAGCTCGACCACCCCGCTTTACAAATCACCCATCCCCTGCTATACTTTCTTTTATTGAATTTGACTTTCACTGTCAATTTGACAGTTTGTTTGAGAACAATCGCATGTGATAGACGGCATCACCCCCGCGAGCAAGTCAGCGAGGGTCTTTTTTATTAAATCAAGACCTTAACCGCCCATGGCGGATAAATAAATTTTTTAATTAAGTGAGGATAAATATACCTGTATGAGTAAGCACGGAAAATTAAAGATCATTCCCCTGGGTGGACTTGGGGAAGTTGGCAAGAACATGACTGCCTATGAGTTCCAGAATCAGATTTTGATCGTGGACGCGGGCATCATGTTCCCACACAATGATATGCTGGGAATTGACTACATCATTCCCGATTATGAATATTTGCGCGGCAAAGCCGGCAGGGTTGTGGGCATTGTAATCACACATGGACACGAAGATCACATTGGTGCGATCCATCACCTGTTGAGTGATATTCCCGCGCCTGTGTATGCGACGCCATTGACCCTGGGTTTGATCGAAGTCAAACTGGCACGCCACAACGCCGCAGGCAAAGCCATGCTGAACAAGGTGCAGGCTGGCGAAATGATCGAGATCGGGCCGTTCAAGGTGGAGTTCTTCCACATCTGCCATTCGATTCCGGATGCTGTGGGGCTTGGGATTACCACCCCTGCGGGACTCGTTGTACATATGAGCGATTTCAAGTTCGATCACACGCCCGTGGATGGCTGGCCCACAGACTACGCCAAGCTGGCTGAATTCTCGAAGCGCGGCGTGGACCTGCTCCTTTCGGATTCGACGAATGCCGAACGCCCCGGCTGGACACCCTCCGAGATGGTGATCGGCCCCGCGTTTGACAAGGTCTTTACCGAGGCACCCGGACGCGTGATCGTGGCAACATTTGCCTCGCTCATCTCGCGCATCCAGCAGGTGGCGGATGCCGCTGCCAAGCATGGACGCAAGATGGCATTGGCAGGCCCGAGCATGATCGACAACGTGAAGATCGCCCGCAAACTCGGGTATCTGAATATCCCGGATGAAATCCTTGTGCCGCTTGAGCAGGCACTGCAAATGCAGGATCACAAGGTTGCGCTGATGTGCACCGGGTCGCAGGGAGAACCATCATCCATTGTGGGGCGTTTATCGGCAGGGACGAACCGTCAGTTCGATCTAAAGCCGCGCGACACCGTGGTTTTGTCTTCCCATCCCATTCCTGGCAACGAAGAAACCATCAGCAAGACGATCAACCGTCTTCTGCGGCGCGGGGCCAACGTGATCTATGATGCGCTTGCGCCCATCCATGTTTCGGGTCATGCCAGCCAGGAGGAGCAAAAGTTACTGCTCAATATGGTCAAGCCGAAGCATTTCCTTCCCATTCACGGAGAACTGCGTCAGCTGCGACGGCATGGACAGCTGGCAATTGAAGTGGGAATGGCCCCGGAATGCGTGATCGTCGTGGAAAACGGACAGATCGTGGAACTCTCGGGCGGCCGCATCAAACTGGGCGAGCGCATCCCGGGTGGTTATGTCTTCGTGGATGGACAGTCCATCGGCGAGGTGGATTACGACATCATGCGCGAACGTGAGAAACTCTCACGTAACGGCATCTTCCTGATCGACATCAGCGTGAACAAACTCAATGGCCGCCTGTCGCATGATCCCGAGATCATCACGCGCGGATTTGTCTCGCCGGAGGATGCAGAGGGATTGCTGCCTGAGGTTCGCAGACGCATCATGGATGTGGTCAACGGCGGCGGATACGACAACGAGAAGGACATTGCCAACACGGTAAAGTCTTATCTGTATGAAGAGACCAAGCGCAGACCGATGGTTCTTGTGACGTTGAGTAAGGCATAAATCTCCAGGAAAAAAGCAAAAACTCCCGACCAGCTGTGGTCGGGAGTTTTTTTACGACATTATCCTGCCTGGATGACCGGGCTAAAAATTCGGCCTGCAGACGGTTTGTTCCGTTCAAAAGTCCATCACCCACGAACAACCCATTGTCCGAAGAGACAACGGGGACCGTACCTGCCATGCCGATCAACGAGGCGATCATGTTTGAATCGAGTGACTTCTTTCCTTCGACATGTTTACCCTGCCGTTATTTCAAGGCTTCAAATGGTCTCACTTCGACGCCAGAGCTAATGCCCATTCAAGAGTCACGTGGTTGTGTCAACAGGTTCGCGATTTGGCGGTCGATCCTTCCCATGGGATATTCATTCAGGTCCATCAAGGAAACCCATTTCAAGTTTTTCGTTTTCGGCATGGCATCCAACACGCATGCATAGACATGGACCGACACTGTAAAATGACTGTATCCATGATGGACGATTCCAAGCGCATCCGTTTTTTGGAGTTTCCCCTGCCTACGAAGCCGCAGGTTGTATCCCGTTCTCAAAGCATCAGCCAACGCCTCCAGCGGGTCCCCATTAACACCCCCTTGCGGGGCAACGCGTCCGTTCGGAAACTCCCACATTCCACCCAGTAAACCCTTCGACGGGCGCCGTGCCAGCAGGACTCTTCCCCGCCTGATCATCAGCCCGGCTACATGGACGTGGTGCGGCACATTTTTCTTAGGCATTTTCACCGGCCGCTCATTCTGTGTCCCGTTTTGGCGCGCCTTGCAGACCTTCATCAACGAGCAGATCAGGCAGCGCGGATTCTTCGGGATGCAG